>NZ_JBISWL010000098.1:0-1489 GCF_044462265.1 Kocuria rhizosphaerae | reverse complement strand
GCCGCCGTTCCGACTGTCCCGGGCCGGAGAACGGCCCAGTAGACCCAACCGACCTACCACCCAGGAGATGCAGCGGAAGTGAAGAGCGCCGTCGAGAAACTCAACCCCACCCAGGTCAAGATCGTGGTGGACGTCCCGTTCGCGGAACTCAAGCCGTTCATCGACGAGACCTACAAGTCTCTCGCGAACCAGATCCAGGTCCCCGGCTTCCGGCGGGGCAAGGTCCCGTCGCGGCTGATCGACCAGCGCGTCGGCTTCGACTTCGTCGTCGAGAACGCGCTGAACGAAGGCCTCAACACCTTCTTCCAGCAGGCCCTGGCGGAGAACGAGATCACCCCGCTGACCCAGCCCCAGGTCGAGGTCGTCGCCAAGCCGGACTCGACCGACCGTGAGGCCGACACCAAGGTCCAGATCGACGTCGCCGTGCGCCCCGAGATCGAGCTGCCCGACTACAAGGGCCTCGAGGTCCAGGTCGACGCCCGTGAGGCCTCCGCCGAGGACGAGCAGAAGGCCCTCGACGAGCTGCGGGGCCGCTTCGGCACCCTCAAGACCGTGGACCGGCCCGCCGCCGACGGCGATTTCGTGACCCTCGACCTTCAGGCCCTCATCGACGGCGAGGAGGTCGACGCCGCCAACGACCTGTCCTACCAGGTCGGCGCCGGGACCATGCTCGAGGGCATGGACGAGGCCATCGCCGGCCTGTCCGCCGGCGAGGACGCCACGTTCGAGACCACGCTGGCCGGCGGCGAGCACAGCGGCGAGGAGGCGACCGTCAAGGTGCACGTCACCGCCGTCAAGGAGCGTGAGCTCCCCGAGGCCGACGACGAGTTCGCGCAGCTGGCCTCCGAGTTCGACACCATCGACGAGCTCAAGGAGGACCTGCGGAAGCAGGCCGCCGAGGGCGTCGTCGTGGAGCAGGGCGTCGAGGCGCGCGACAAGGTGCTCGAGAAGCTGGTCGGCATGGTCGAGGTCCCCGTGCCCGAGGCCGTGATCGAGCAGCAGGTCGCCCAGCACTTCGAGAACCCGCAGGCCGAGGCCGACCACGACTCCGAGGAGCACCGGGACGAGGTCCGGAAGAACGCCGAGGACGCCTTCCGCAACGAGATCGTGCTCGACGCGGTGGCCGAGGCCGAGGAGATCGGCGTCGAGCAGTCCGAGCTGATCGACTACATCATCAACATGTCCCAGCAGTACGGCATGGACCCCAACCAGTTCGCCCAGCTCCTGGACTCCTCCGGCCAGGCCGGGCTCATGGTCGGCGAGGTGCGCCGTCGCAAGGCCCTGGCCAAGGTGCTCGAGTACGCGACGGTCACCGACACCGCGGGCAACGCGGTGGACCTCTCCGAGTTCGTCCGCCCGCAGGAGGAGCAGCAGGCCGAGCAGGTCGCCGAGGGGGGCGTCGAGGAGGGCGCCGAGCCCGCCGCGGAGGAGACCACGGCGGCCCCGACCCCCGGCACCGCCGAGGAGACGGAGGAGGCCGCGAAGGCCC
>NZ_JBISWL010000097.1:0-11224 GCF_044462265.1 Kocuria rhizosphaerae | reverse complement strand
TCCGAGGGGCGCATCACCGAGAACGCCTTCGCGTCGTCGGGACGGTAGTAGCCGCCGATGTCCGCGGGCCGGCCCTGCACCGAGAGCAGCTCCTCGTTGATCGTGCCCTCGTTCTCCGCCAGCTGCTCGGCCACGGAGGCGAAGGCCTCCGCGAGCGCCTCGTCCTGGTCCTGGCGGGCGAGCTCCTGGGCCCAGTACAGGGACAGGTAGAAGTGGCTGCCGCGGTTGTCGATCTCCCCGGCCTTCCGGCTCGGGGACTTGTTCTCGTCCAGGAACGTGCCCGTGGCCCGGTCCAGGGTCTCGCCGAGGATCCGGGCGCGGTCGTTGCCGGCCGAGGAGGCGAGGTGGTCGAGGCTCGCCGCCAGGGCCAGGAACTCGCCGAGGCTGTCCCACCGCAGGTGGTTCTCCTCGACCAGCTGCTGCACGTGCTTCGGCGCGGACCCGCCGGCGCCGGTCTCGAAGAGGCCGCCGCCGTTGATCAGCGGCACCACCGAGAGCATCTTGGCGGAGGTGCCGAGCTCCAGGATCGGGAACAGGTCGGTCAGGTAGTCGCGCAGCACGTTGCCGGTCACCGAGATGGTGTCCTCGCCGCTGCGGATCCGCTCGATCGAGAAGGCGGTGGCCTCCTCCGGGGACATGATCTCCAGCTGCAGGCCCTCGGTGTCGTGCTCCGGCAGGTACCGCTCGACCTTGGCGATCAGGTTGGTGTCGTGGGCGCGGGTGCGGTCCAGCCAGAACACGGCCGGGGTCCCCGAGGCCCGGGCCCGCGTGACGGCGAGCTTGACCCAGTCGCGGATGGCGACGTCCTTCGTCTGGCAGGCGCGCCAGATGTCGCCGGGGGCCACCTCGTGCTCCAGGAGCACGGTCCCCGAGCCGTCGACGACCTGGACGGTCCCGGCGGAGGCGATCTCGAAGGTCTTGTCGTGGGAACCGTACTCCTCGGCCTTCATCGCCATGAGGCCCACATTGGGCACGGAACCCATGGTGCGCGGGTCGAACGCCCCGTTCCGGCGGCAGTCGTCGATGACGACCTGGTAGATCCCGGCGTAGGAGCTGTCCGGCAGCACCGCCAGGGTGTCGGCCTCCTCGCCGTCGGGGCCCCACATGTGGCCGGACTGGCGGATCATGGCCGGCATCGAGGCGTCGACGATGACGTCCGAGGGCACGTGCAGGTTCGTGATGCCCTTGTCGGAGTTCACCATGGCGAGCTCCGGGCCCTCGGCCAGGCCCTTGTCGATCGCGGCGCGGACGTCGTCGCGGACCTCCGCGGGGAGGGCGTCGAGGCCGTTGAGGATCGCGGCCAGGCCGTTGGTGGGGGACAGGCCGGCCTCCTGGAGGGCGGCGCCGTGGGCCGCGAAGACCTCGGGGAAGAAGGCCTTGATCACGTGACCGAAGATGATGGGGTCGGAGACCTTCATCATGGTGGCCTTGAGGTGGACGGAGAAGAGCACGCCCTCCTGCTTGGCCCGCTGCACCTGCTCGGCCAGGAAGGCGTCCAGGGCCGCGGCGCGCATCACCGTGGCGTCGACGACCTCGCCGGTGAGCACGGGGAAGGCGTCCTTGAGCACCGTGGTCGTGCCGTCCCGGCCGACGTGCTGGATCGTGAGCGTGTCGTCCTGCTCGAGCACCACGGACTTCTCGTTGTGGCGGAAGTCGTCGGCGGACATCGTGGCGACGTTCGTGCGGGAGCCGGCCGACCACTCGCCCATCCGGTGCGGGTTCTTGCGGACGTAGTTCTTGACGGAGGCGGGGGCGCGGCGGTCCGAGTTGCCCTCGCGCAGCACCGGGTTCACGGCGGAGCCCTTGACCTTGTCGTAGCGCGCCCGCGCGTCCTTCTCCTCCTCGGTGCGCGGCTCGTCCGGGTAGTCGGGGAGGGCCACGCCCTGCTCCTGCAGCTCCTTGACCGCGGCCTTCAGCTGCGGGACGGAGGCGGAGATGTTCGGGAGCTTGATGATGTTGGCCTCCGGCCGCTTCGCCAGCGCACCGAGCTCGGCGAGGGCGTCGTCGACCCGCTGCTCCTCGGGCAGGCGGTCGGCGAAGACCGCGATGATGCGACCGGCCAGGGAGATGTCGCGGGTCTCGACCTCGACGCCGGCGGTCGAGGCGTAGGCCTCGATGATCGGCTGGAAGGAGTAGGTGGCGAGCAGCGGCGCCTCGTCGGTGCGGGTGTAGATGATCTTGGCCATGTGCGGAGAGTCTCCCTGGATGTCGTCGGATCGATAGGTGCTTCCTGGTGCCAAGATACCCGAGGCGGTGGCCCCCACGCTGTCCGCCCGGCGGCCCCGGGCACGACGGCGGGCCCGCTCCCCGGGGGGAGCGGGCCCGTGGCCGGGACCTGCCGCCGGCGGGACGGGGCAGGGTCAGCCCTCCGTGGACTGCTTGGCGTCGGCGCCGTTGACGAGCTCGCCCTCGCCGATCACGCGGTCGCTCCCGCCGCCCTCGCCGAGCTCCTGCTGGCCGCCCTGGCCGGAGACCACCTGGATCTTGCGGGGCTTCGCCTGCGCCGACACCGGGATGGTCACCGTGAGCACGCCGTTGTCGTAGCTCGCGGCGATGCCCTGGATGTCGATGCCCTGGCCCAGGTTCAGCTGCCGGACGAACGAGGAGCTCTGCCGCTCGCGGGTGATCCACTGGACCTCGCCGACGTCGGGCAGCTTCCGCTCGGCGCGGATGGTCAGCAGCTGGCCGTCGACGTCGACGTCGACACTGTCCGGGTCGATGCCGGGCAGATCCGCCCGGAGGATGTACTGGTCGCCCTCCCGGTAGAGGTCCATGGGCATCTCCCGCAGGCCCTGGCGGGCGAACAGCGAGGCGGCGAGACGGTCGAAATCGTTGAACGGGGTGAACATCGTGGCCACGTCAATCATCTCCTCAACAAGGTGAGCAATGTTCTCGACACTTAGTTGAGTCCGATCAACTCAACTGCTGATCATGATAGTCCCACCGACCGGACCCGGCAACGATCAACCGGGCGCATCGCCCATGGCGAACCGTGCGGCGCCGGTCGACGGGGCCGGCTGCCGGCTCAGGGGTCGCGGGGCAGGCGGTCGTCGTTGGGGTAGTCCACCCCGATGCGCTGCCGCACCCGGTCGAAGAGCCCGACGAGCTCGAGGGAGTCGGCCCACGGCATGAGCGGGGACTCGGTGAGCCCGGCCTGGACGCACCGCGTGGCCTCGCGCATCTCGTAGACGAAGCCGGCGCCCACGACGTCGACGTGCTCGACGACGGGTGGCTCCCCCTCGCGCTGCCGCCGCGCCGTCTGCAGCACGAGCGTGGTGGGGCAGTTGATCCGCCCGTCCACGCGCAGCCAGCCCTCCGTGCCGCTGATCGTGACGTGGTGGGGCACGAGGCCGGCGAGGGTCCCGCTGACGTGGCCGCGGGCGTGGCCGAAGTCGAGGGTCAGCGCCAGGTCGACGTCGACGGCCGTGGGCCCGAGCTCGGCGCGGACGCTCCAGTCCCGCGGCGAGCCCAGGACGGCCGAGGTCCAGGTGAGGGGGTAGACCATCATGTCGAGCAGCACCCCGCCGCCGTCCGCGTTGCGGAACAGCCGGTGCTCGGGATCGACCGGCACGTGCATGCCGATGGCCGCGTCCACCGACCGCACCCGGCCCAGGCGGCCCTCGCGCAGCAGGCGCATCGCCGTGCGGAAGCCCGGCGTCATCCGGGTCCACACCCCCTCCATGAGGAAGACGCCGTGCTCCCGGGCCAGCTCGGCCAGGTCCCGGACCTCCGCCTCGGTGACGGCCAGGGCCTTCTCGCACACGACGTGCTTGCCCGCGCGCAGCAGCGCCGAGACGTCCCGGTGGTGGTAGCCGTGGGGCGTGGCCACGTAGACCACCTCCACCTCGGGGTCCGCGGCGAGTCGCTCCAGACCGGTGGCCGAGGGCGTGTTCCCGTAGGCCCGGGCCACGCCGTGGCGGTGGGCGAAGTCGTCGGCCCGGTGCTGGTCCCGGGAGCTCACGGCCACGAGCCGGGCGTCCGGCAGCGCGGCGATGTCGGGCACGACACGCTCCGCGATGTTGGCGGTGCTCACGACGCCCCAGCCGAGCGTGCGGCCGGTGGCGGTGAGCGGGTGGTCCAGGTGCGGGGCGTCCACGGACGCGGTGACGAAGGGGGCGGAGGCTGCGGACAGGAAGGTCTCGGCGGGCATGGGCGCATTCTGCCACGGGGCTGTCCCGCGCCCCGGCAGGAGCGCGACCGAACGACCGTTCGCGCAGCGGCTAGACTGACCGACGTGCCCCGGGTCAGCCAGCAGTACAAGGACGAGCGCCGCCGCGAGATCGTGGCCGCGGCCAGCGCGTGCTTCCTCGAGCACGGTTTCGAGGGCACCTCGATGCACCGGATCGTGGCGGCCACCGGGGTGTCCGCCGGGGCCCTGTACAACCACTTCCCCAGCAAGCAGGAGCTCGTGGCGGCGTCGGCACGGGCCGCGCTGGAGCGCGTCCTCGCGGAGGAGCCGGCCGGGGAGGAGCCCTCCGAGTGGGTCGTGGGGCTGCTGGAGCGTCTCGCGGGGGACCCCGCCACCACGCGGCTGCTGCTGATCACCTGGGGGGAGGCCGTGACGGAGCCCGGCCTGCGGGAACTGGCGGGCGAGCACCTCGGGCAGGTCCGCGTCCGGATCGAGGAGCGCTACGGCCGGTGGGCCCTCGAGGACCTCGGGCTCGACGAGCGACGGGCGGCGGAGTGGGTCGGGATGTTCGCCCAGGCCATCCTCTCGGTGCTGCAGGGCTACGTGGTGCAGTCGTGCCTGCTGCCCGGTTTCGACCACGACGCCTACCTGGACTACGCGCGCACCCTGGCCGCCCAGTGAGGCCGGGCCCGGCCGGCCTCAGGGAACGAGCCGGCGGTGCTCCGCGGAGAGCTGCACGTAGGTCCCGGCGTTGGACCGGACCTTCTCCTGCTCCTGCTCGGTGAGCTCCCGGCGGACCTTCGCGGGCACCCCGGCCACGAGCGAGCGCGGGGGCACCACGGTGCCCTCGAGGACGACGGCCCCCGCGGCCACGAGCGATCCCGTGCCGATCACGGCGCCGTTGAGCACGGTCGCGTTCATCCCCACGAGCACCTCGTCCTCCACGGTGCACCCGTGCACCACGGCGCCGTGCCCCACGCTCACGCGGGCCCCGATCGTGCACGGGTGGCCGGGGTCCGAGTGGACCACCACGTTGTCCTGCAGGTTGGACTCCGCGCCCAGGCGCACGGCGGAGCGGTCCCCGCGCACCACGGCGCCGTAGAACACCCCGGAGCCCGGTCCCAGCTCGACGTCGCCGACCACCGCGGCGGTCGGGGCCACGAAGGCGGAAGGGTCGATCCGGGGGGTGTGCCCGTCGTGCGGGAGGACCAGGGGGCCGTGGGTGCTGCGTTCCATGGGCCCAGCCTAGAGGCCCGGACGGGCGGGCGCCCGGACGGGCCGCTCAGACCTGCTGGGTCACCGCCGACAGCGCCGGGCCGCGGTGACGCTGCTGGATGGCCACCCGGATCCGCTGCCCGCCCTTGAGCACGTACTCGGCGCCGTGCACGTGGATCGTGACGCTGCCCGCCCGGCGGGAGGTCCCCTCGAGCTCGAGCACGTGGTGGTCGATGCAGACGCGGATCACCTGGCCGCGGTAGAGCACCGTGAACGAGACCTTGTCCAGCTGGCTGGGCAGCGCGGGGTCGAACTCGAGCCACTCCCCGCGCACGCGCAGCCCGGCATAGGCGCGGGTCACGACGTCGACGGAGCCGGCCATGGCCCCGAGGTGGATGCCCTCGCCCGTCGTCCCGCCCTGGGTGTCGTCCATGTCCACCAGCAGGGCGTCCTGGAAGGCCGACCAGGACCGGTCCGGGTGCAGCCAGGCCAGCACGGAGGCGTTGACCACCCGGGAGAGCGAGGAGCCGTGGGAGGAGCGGGCGATGTAGTAGTCGACCGTCCGCTCGATCGTCGCGTGGTCCACGTCGTAGCCCATCCGGCCGAGCTCCTCGACCAGCCCGTCCGGGCCCAGCAGGTACACCAGCATGATCGTGTCGGCCTGCTTGGCCAGCTTGTAGTTGTTGGTCATGTCGCCCTCGTTCTCCAGCAGGAGGTCGAGGCGGCCGATGTTGCGGTACTTGGCCCGGTAGAACTCCCAGTCCAGCTCGTCGAGGTCGTCGTAGCCGTGGAACTGGCTGATCGTCCCGTCCTGGTTGAACGGCACGAACATCCGCTCGGCCATCCGCTGCCAGGTCCCCACCTCCTCGGCGGAGAGGTCGAAGCGCGCCGCGAGCTCCTCCCGCTGGTGCTCGACCATGTCGTGGAAGATGTGGGCGCTGTGCCGGAACAGCCAGGCCGCGAGCACGTTCGTGTAGGCGTTGTCCTTGAGGCCCCCGCCGTGCTGGCCCCGGGGCCCGTCGTGGTACTCGTCCGGGCCCATCACCCCGGCGATGTGGAAGCGCCCGTCCGCGGGGTCGTAGTCGGTCAGGGAGGCGAACAGGCGGGTGATGCCGATGATCAGCTCGGAGCCCTGCCCCGCCAGCCAGTCGATGTCCCCGGTGGTCTCGTAGTAGATCCAGGCGTTGTAGGCGATGGCGAGGCCGACGTGGAACTGGCGCCAGGAGTTGTCCGGCAGCCACCGGTTCGAGTGGTGGTTGAACAGCTCCGGCGGGGTCTCCTCGCGGCCGTCCGAGCCGGACTGCCACGGGAAGGCGGCACCCTCGAGGCCGAACTCCGTGGCCCGGTGCTCGGCCATGGCCAGCCGGCGCCAGCGGTAGGAGAGCAGGGAGCGGGTCACGCCCGGCTGGCGCAGGTTCACGACCGGGAGGATGTAGAGCTCGTCCCAGAAGATGTGCCCCCGGTAGCCCTCGCCGTGCAGGCCGCGGGCCGGCACCCCGGCGTCCCGCAGCGACATGTGCGGCGCCAGGGTCTGGGCGACGTGGAACAGGTGCACCCGCAGGGCCAGCTGGGTCATGGCCAGCTCCCCGGTCCGGTGCTCGGCGTCCGGGCACACGTCGACGTCGTAGCGGTCCCAGAGCAGCTTCCACTCGGTCTCGTGGGAGGGCAGCAGGCCCCGGACGCCGCTCGGGTTGCGGTCGAGCTCGGCGAGCGCGCCCTCCCGCGGGGACCCGATGGCGGCGTCGCGGCTGGTGACCACGGCCGTCGTCGAGTCGACGATCACCGGGCGGCCGTCGGCCACGTTGACCTGGTGGCGGCGGAACTCGGTGCCGCCCGGGCGGATCTCCCGGCGTTCCCGCACGTTCTGGCCGCCCTCGATGACCGTGCGCTGGGCGGTGGTGATCTCGATCTTGGACTGCGTGGTCCGCACGTGGGAGAGCAGCGTCTCGTGGTCGTCGGGCAGCGACGTCGACTCCAGGTCCACGAGGTGGTGGTCGTTGAGGTCCTGGTACTCCGTCACCCCGTTGTTGCGCACGCTGGGGTCGATGCCGGTGCGCAGGTGCAGGCGGCCGGAGAACCCGCGGGCGGTGATCGTGGTCTCCTGGGCCCCCACGTGGCGGTGGCGCAGGGAGACCATCCGCCGCTGGACGATGTCCAGGCGGGCGTGCGAGCCGTCCTCCCCGAGGTCGCCGTTGAGGTCGGTCAGGGTCAGGGACCGCACGAGCAGCCCGCGGCGCAGGTCGAGCTCGACGCGCTCGTCGGAGGGCACCAGACCGCCCTCGGACCACCAGTCCCCGCCGGAGACCCGCAGGTCCAGGTGGGTCCAGTTCGGAGCGTTGACCATGGACTCGTGCTCGACGTCGCGCCCGTTGAGGTGGCTCACCACGCGGTTGAAGACGCCGGCCAGGTAGTTGCCGGGGTAGTGCACGCCGTTGTCCGGGAACTCGCACGCGGAGCCGCGCACGCCCATGTAGCCGTTGGCCAGGGTGAGCAGCGTCTCCCGGCGGCACTCCGTGGCCGGGTCGAAGCCCTCGAACACGAGCTTCCACGGGTCGTCCCGGCACGCGCCCAGGTCGAGCTCCCCGACGTCGTTGAGCACGATCGTCGCGCCGGCCGTGTACAGGTCCCGGCGCTCGCCGTGCCGCCGGATGCCCACGACCTTGCCGAAGCCGCCGGCCGCGGCCGCCTGGACGCCGGACACGGCGTCCTCGATCACCACGGAGCGGGCGGGGTTCACCCCGAGCATCCTGGCGCAGGTCACGAAGGTGTCGGGCTCCGGCTTGCCCGGCAGGCCGTGCTCGGAGGCGAAGTGGCCGTCGACGATGATGTCGAAGGAGTCCTGCAGGCCCGCGGCGGCGAGCACCGGGACGCTGTTGCGGCTGGCGGTCACGAGGCCGATCGGCACCCCGGCCGTGCGCAGCCGCTCGATGAGGGCGACGGTCTTCTCGAACACGCGCACGCCCTGGGCCTCCAGGGCCTCCTGGAAGTAGGTGTTCTTCAGGGCCGACTGGCCCTGCACCGTCCACGCGCCGGGGGTCTCGTCGCCCTCGGGCAGGCGCGCCCCGCGGGAGGTCAGCAGGGAGCGGATCCCGTCCTCCCGCCGCCGCCCGTCGACGTAGTGGCGGTAGTCGGCGTCGGCGTCGAAGGGGCGCCGGTCGACGGTCTGCCCGTCCTCGGCCGGCTCGAGGCGGTCGTCGGAGAGGATCGCGTCGAAGAGGGTCTTCCACGCGGTGGCGTGCACGGCGGCGGTGTCCGTGACGACCCCGTCCATGTCGAAGATCACGGCCTCGTAGGGGATGCGCAGCCGGTCCACGTCATGGGGGAGCTTGTCCGAGCCGTTGATCCGCGGCAAGGACGCGGTGAACGGGGCGGTGGGCAGAGCGTTCACGAGGGGTTCCTCCGGACGAGCTGTGCGGCGACCGGGCTCCTGTCGGAACCGCATGGGGGAGATCCTCAACGACGCGGTACGAGACGGACCCCGGACGCGGCGTTGCGGACCGGCGCGGCTGCGGGGCAGCGCGCCGACGGTTCCTGACCAGTTCATTAAACGGCCCGTCGGCCTCCGGGGCAACCTGGGCCCCACCGGGGGGCTTGCCGACGCCCTCGCGCCCCCGGTGCGCCCGCCCCACGGGGGTGCGGCCATCGCCTAAACTCGGAGGCGGTCCACCCAGGTCCCCAGCGTCAGGAGCGGCATGTCCACGAGCACGTCCCAGTCCGTCACCAACCAGCCCCTCGCCGAGGTCGATCCGGAGGTCGCCGCGGCCATCGCCGACGAGCTCGGCCGCCAGCGGGGCACGCTCGAGATGATCGCCTCGGAGAACTTCGCCCCGCGCGCGGTGCTCGAGGCGCAGGGCTCGGTGCTGACGAACAAGTACGCCGAGGGCTATCCCGGGCGCCGCTACTACGGCGGCTGCGAGTTCGTCGACGTCGTCGAGAACCTCGCCCGGGACCGCGCCACCGCCCTGTTCGGCGCGGAGCACGCCAACGTCCAGCCGCACTCCGGTGCCCAGGCCAACACCGCCGTCATGCAGGCGCTGATGAACCCGGGCGACAAGCTGATGGGCCTGTCCCTCGCGCACGGCGGCCACCTGACGCACGGGATGCGGCTCAACGTCTCCGGCAAGCTCTACACGATCGCCGCCTACGAGGTGGACCCCGAGACCTACACGATCGACATGGACCGGGTCCGCGAGCAGGCCCTCGCGGAGCGTCCCCAGGTCATCGTGGCCGGGTGGTCCGCCTACCCGCGCGAGCTCGACTTCGCGGCGTTCCGCTCGATCGCCGACGAGGTCGGCGCGAAGCTGTGGGTCGACATGGCGCACTTCGCCGGCCTCGTGGCCGCCGGGCTGCACGCCAACCCCGTCCCGCACTCCCACGTGGTCACCTCGACCGTGCACAAGACGCTGGCGGGCCCCCGCTCCGGGGTCATCCTCACCACCGGGGAGCTCCAGAAGAAGATCGACTCCGCCGTGTTCCCCGGCCAGCAGGGCGGCCCGCTCATGCACGCCATCGCGGGCAAGGCCGTGGCGTTCAGGATCGCCGCGTCCGAGGAGTTCCGGGAGCGTCAGGAGCGCACCGTCGAGGGCGCCCGGATCCTGGCGGAGCGGCTCGGGGCCGCCGACGTGGCCGAGGCCGGCGTGTCCGTGCTCACCGGCGGCACCGACGTGCACCTCGCGCTCGTGGACCTGCGCCACTCCGAGCTGGACGGCAAGCAGGCCGAGGACCTCCTGCACCGGGCCGGGATCACCGTCAACCGCAACGCCGTGCCGTGGGACCCGCGCCCGCCGATGGTCACCTCCGGGCTGCGGATCGGCACCCCCGCGCTGGCCACGCGCGGTTTCGGGGCCCGGGAGTTCGAGGAGGTCGCCGACGTCATCGCCACGGCGCTCAAGCCCGGCGCCGACGTCGGGGCGCTGCGCGCCCGAGTGGACCGGCTCGCCGCCGACAACCCGCTCTACGAGGGCCTCGAGGAGTGGTGAGCGTGACCGCGCAGATCCTCGACGGGCGCGCCGCCTCGGCCGCCATCAAGGCCGAGCTGGCCCAGCGCGTCGCCGTGCTCGCCGAGCGGGGGATCACCCCCGGCCTCGGCACCGTGCTCGTCGGGGACGACCCCGCGTCGCACTCCTACGTGGGCGGCAAGCACCGGGACTGCGCCGAGGTCGGCATCGCCTCGATCCGCAGGGACCTGCCCGCCGACGTCTCGCCGGAGGAGCTCGACCGGGTCATCGACGAGCTCAACGCGGACCCCGCGTGCACCGGGTACATCGTGCAGCTGCCGCTGCCGCCGCAGATCGACACGAACGCGGTCCTCGAGCGCATCGACCCGGACAAGGACGCGGACGGGCTGCACCCGACCAACCTCGGGAGGCTGGTGCTCAACGTCTCCGAGCCGATGAACTCCCCGCTGCCGTGCACCCCCAACGGGGTGATCGAGCTGCTGCGCCGCCACGACGTGGACCTCGCCGGCAAGCACGTGCTGGTGGTCGGCCGCGGCGTCACCGTGGGACGGCCCATCGGGCTGCTCCTGACCCGCCGGGAGATCAACGCCACGGTGACCCTCGCCCACACCGGCACCCGCGACCTCGGCGAGCTGCTGGCCCGGGCCGACGTCGTCGTGGCCGCCGCCGGGCGCCCGCACATGATCGGGGCCGAGCACCTCAAGGACGGGGTCGTGCTGCTGGACGTCGGGGTCTCCCGCGTGGAGGACCCCGTGACGGGCAGGAAGAAGCTGACCGGCGACATCCACCCGAACGCGGCGGGGAAGGCCTCGTGGATCTCCCCGAACCCCGGCGGCGTCGGGCCCATGACCCGGGCGATGCTGCTGCTCAACGTCGTCGAGACCGCCGAGCGGCAGGCCGGCCTGCGCTGACGGTCGCGGCG
>NZ_JBISWL010000096.1:0-579 GCF_044462265.1 Kocuria rhizosphaerae | reverse complement strand
GGGGCCGCGCCGGTTCGTGGCCCGGCCCCGGATTTGAGACAATGAGGCCCATGCGCCCCATCGGATCCTCGACCCCGTCCGCCTCCGCCGTGCCCGAGCCGGGCAGCCGCACCACCGTCTGGGGGACGGTGATCGGCCTGGCCGTGCTGGTGATCATCTTCGTCGTGGCGCTCCTGCAGGCCGCGAACGCCAACACCTGGCTCGGCTGGGTCCTGGCCGGGATCGCCCTGGGCTGGCTGCTGCTGGCCACGTGGGTCGTGCTCATGGTGCGCCGGGCCGCCCGCTTCGGCCGGCGGCAGGTCGAGGAGGCCCGGGAGCAGCTGCGCGGACGCGCCCCCGCCCCGGCCCGGTCCGGGGCCCCGGACTCCATGCGGGACGAGAAGCTGTCCCACAGCTTCCAGATCGTGCTGGTCCAGTCGAAGGTCATCCGGCAGGAGCTGGCCGCGCTGCCCACCGGGGGCGTGGACCGTGAGGCCGTCGACCGCGCCCTCGAGACGATCGACATCACCGCGGGCAACGGCATGAGCATGCTGCGCGACGAGCCGCTCAGCGGACCCGTCGTCGACTGACCCCGGCCGC
>NZ_JBISWL010000095.1:0-54672 GCF_044462265.1 Kocuria rhizosphaerae | reverse complement strand
CGTCGCGGATCCGCGCCGGGTCCTCGTCGTGCGGGTCGTCGTCGGTCACGACGACGACGTCGGCGTGCCGCGCGGCGACCTCGCCCATGATCGGGCGCTTCGTCCGGTCCCGTTCGCCCGTCGCGCCGAAGACCACGACGAGCCGTCCCCGCGGCGGGTCGACGGCCTCCAGCGCCCGGCGCAGGGCGTCCGGGTTGTGCGCGAAGTCCACGACGGCGATCGGCTCGGCGCCGATCAGCTGCATCCGCCCGGGCACGTCGGTGGTCAGCGGGTCGGACGCGTCGAGGACCCGCTGGACCTCGGCCGGGTCCGCCCCGGAGGCCAGGACCATCAGCACCGCCAGTGCGGCGTTGGCCACGTTGAAGTCCCCGGGCAGGCCGGTGGAGACCCGCAGCGTCCGGCCGTCCCGGTGCCGCAGCTCGAAGGAGTGCCCGATGCCGTGCCGGGCCGGGGCCGTCACGGTCCAGTCCGCGAGCTCTCCGGACACGGTGCCGTCCAGCGCGACCGTGTCCACGGCCTCGGCCCCGAGCTGCTCGCGGGCGTGGGCGGCCATGCGCGCGGCCCAGACGTCGTGCTCGTCCTGGACGACGACGACGGCGCGCCGGGTCCGCTCCCGGGTGAACAGCCGGGCCTTGACCGCGAAGTACTCCTCCATGCTCCCGTGCAGGTCGAGATGGTCCTGGGTCAGGTTGGTGAATCCGGCCACGTCGAAGCGCACGCCGTCCACGCGGTGGAACTGGAGGGCGTGGGAGGAGACCTCCATGGAGGCCGCCGTGATGCCGCGCTCCCGCATGAGGGCGAGCAGTGCGTGCACGTGGGGAGCCTCCGGGGTGGTGAGCCGGGAGGGGATGGGCTCCTCGCCGGCGAGGATCTCGATCGTCCCGATGAGGCCGGTGCGGTGGCCCAGGGCACGCAGCAGCGAGTTGGTGAAGTACGTCGTCGTCGTCTTGCCGTTCGTGCCCGTCACGGCGAACAGCGTGGGCGCCGTGCCGTCCTCGGGGCGGGAGTCGTAGACGCGGGCCGCGATGGCCCCGACGGCCCGGCGGGGATCCGGGGAGACGACCACGGGCAGCTCCACGCCCGCCCGGTCGAGGAGCTCTGCGCCCCGGGCGTCCGTGAGCACGGCGACCGCTCCGGCGCGGGCGGCGTCGGCGGCGAACTGGGCGCCGTGGGCTCGGGCGCCGGGCAGTGCCGCGTAGAGGTCGCCCGCCCGCAGCTGACGGGAGTCCAGGGAGACGCCGGTGACGTCGGCGGAACGGGCGGGGGCCGGTGCGTGCGCGAGGCGGGCCGTCTCCGCGAGGCTCAGCGGGCGGGGCCGGGCGGGGCGCATCGTCTGCGCGTCGTGTCCCTGCTGGGCTGTCGCGTCCATCAACGTCCTTCGTGATCTGGTGGCGGGTGGGGGGGCCCGCCGGGTGGGGGGCGGTCCCGGTCTGACCGGGACGGCGATACGGAAGTCTAGCCGCCCTCGTCGGCCGGGCGGGACGGGACCACCGCCTCCCGGGCCGCCGAGGCCTCCTGTCCCTCCCCGTCAGCCGTGGCCGCGCCCTCCTGCGCGGAGTCGTCCTCCTCCGCTCCGGGGGCCTCGACCTCCGGCGGGGCGTCCACAGCCGGGACGTCCTGCGTGCCCTCCGCGGTCCTCGGGTCGTCCGTGCCCTCGGGGTCGTCGGTGCGCAGGGGGATCTCGACCGGCTCCGTGGTCGAGGGCGGGACGTCGTAGTGGCGCAGCACCTGGCCCATGATCTTGCTGAAGGTCGCCGTCGTGCCGATGGTCCGCACGTCGCCCTTCGGCCGCTGGAGGGTCACGGCCACGAGGTACTGGGGGTCCTCGATCGGCGCGACCCCCACGAAGGAGGTCGTGTAGCCGTCGTAGCCGCCCTTGGGGCTGGGAGCCTCGGCCGTGCCGGTCTTGCCGCCCACGCGGTAGCCCTCGACGGCCGCGTCCTTGGCGCCGCCCTGGGTCACGGTCACCTCCATCATGTCGAGGACCTGCTCGGCGGTCTTCTCGGAGACGATCCGCTCCCCCTCGGGCCGCTCGGCCGGCGTGGTGGTGCCGTCGGGCTCGACGTAGGACTCCACCACGCGCGGCTCGACCTGGACCCCGCCGTTGGCGACGGCCTGGAAGATCGTGGCCGTGCGCAGCGGGGTCTGTGCCACGCCCTGGCCGAAGAGCACCGTGTACTGCTGGCGCACGTCCCACTGGTCGGCGCTGGTGAGGATCCCGGGCGACTCGCCGGGCAGCTCGACGCCCGTGCGCTCGCCGACCCCGAACCGCTTCATCCACTCGTGCCGCTGCTCCGGGGAGAGCTTGCCGCCGACCAGCACGGTGCCGGTGTTCATGGAGTCGGCGATGATCCCGGCGAACGTGCGCCGCTGCTCGCCGTGGTCGAAGGCGTCCGTGATCTTCTGCCCGTCGATCTCCAGGAAGGGCGGCACGGTGACCTCCGTCCGGGGGGTGGCGATCCCCTCCTCCACCGCCGCGGCGGCCGTGAGGATCTTCTGGGTGGAGCCGGGCTCCACGGCCTGGGTGACCGCGCGGGCGCCGAGGTCCGCGGGCTCCGCCGAGCCGATGTCGTTGGGGTCCACGGTCGAGGAGTCGGCCAGCGCCAGCACGGCCCCGTCCTCCACCCGCATCACCACCGCGGTGCCCCACTCGGCGTCGAGCTCCTCGGCCCGCTCGGTGACCGCCTGCTGGGCGATGAACTGCACGTCGCTGTCGATCGACAGCTGCACGGAGGTCCCGTCCACCACGGGGCTCTCCTCCTGCGGGGCCACGGGGATCCGCACGCCGTCGGCGCTGATCTCGAACGTGCGGCTGCCGTCCGTGCCCCGCAGCAGCTCGTCCTGGGTCTGCTCGATGCCGCCCAGGGCCTCGTCGTCGCCGCCCATGAAGCCGACGACGCTGCCGCCCACCGGTCCGTTGGGGTAGATGCGGTCGGAGGCGGGCTGACCGTAGACGTAGGGCAGGCCGAGCTCGCGCACCGTGTTCCACTGCTCCGGGGTGACGCCGCGCGCGACGTAGGCGAAGGGCTTGTCGCCGTCCAGCGACTCCTTGACCTCGGCGTCCTCGAGCTCGAGGGCGTCGGCGAGCCGGTACACGGCCTCCGTGGGGGTCACGGTCTCCGTGGTCCCGTCCGCCCGGGGCCGCTCGAACTCCCGCACCAGGGACTGGTCCACGGTCACGTCGTAGCGCTGGAGGGTCCGGGCCAGGACCTTGCCCGCGGTGTCGCGGATCTCGCCGCGCAGGGCGGGGACGACCTCGGTGCGGGAACGCTCCTGAGCCGCGGCCTCGGCCCGTCCGGCCGCGTCGAAGCCCTGCACCCACACCAGGCGCAGTCCCAGGACCACCAGCAGGGCGAGGACGAGGGCGACGCCGATGCGGCTGCGGCGGGTGCCCAGGGCATCCTCACCGGTCGGCGTCGTCGAACGTGCGCGTGCCACGTGGTTGCCTCGTTCCTGGTCAGGGGTGGGGGTGGTCCGGGGAGGTGCGTCGCCTCCGCGAGGAGGCCGCCGCCCCGGTCACTCCCCGGGCGTGCGCTGCGGCGGGGCCGGCAGGACGCCGTCCGCGACCCCGGGGGCCGACGCCGCCCGTCGTTGCCGCTCCTCGGCCTTCGCACGCTCCTCCGCGGCCTTCTCCCGCTCCCGCTCCGCGGCGCGGTCCGCGGCCTCGGACCCGGTCTGGTGGGCGTGGTCGACCAGGATCTCGTGGTTCTCCCGGGGCTGCGCCGGCTGGGGGTCGCCCTCCACCGTACCCTTCGTCAGGTCGACCGTGCCCGAGTCCTGGGCGGGGACCATGCCCAGGTCCGAGGCCATCACCGCGAGGTTCTGCGGGGCGTTGTAGAACTCCAGGTCCTGGGTGAGCGCCTCGTTCTGCTGGCTCAGGGCCTGCTCCTGGGCCCGCAGCTCCACGAGCCGGTACTGGCCGCCGGAGATCTGGATGTTCAGCACGAGGATGGAGGCCAGCGCGACCACGAGCGCGATCAGGCTGAGCACCACCGTGGAGAGCCTCCGCCGCCGGGCCTGGTTCGGCACGACCGACAGGGGCGCCCGTCCCGCGCCGGGCGCCTCGGCCGGACGGGACGCGGGGACCTCGAGCTGCCGGGCGGAGCTGCCCTCGACCGGAGGGCGCTGAGCGCGCCGGGCCGCCCAGGCCCCGATGCCGGTGCGGGACGCCGCCGGACGCGCCGGTCGTCGCTGGAGTCCGGTTGCGCTCATGCCTCGTACCTCGTCGTGTTCGGTGCTGTGTGCCGGATCGCCGGCCGGATGCGCTCGACCGCGCGCAGACGTGCGGACGCGGCTCGGGGGTTCTCGTCGATCTCGCGGGGCGTGGGGGTCTCGGTCCCGCGGGTGAGGATGCGCAGGGTGGGCTTGTGCTCCTCGAGCTCCACCGGGAAGCCCTTCGGCGCCGTGGAGGTCGCACCCCGGGCGAAGGCCTGTTTGACGATGCGGTCCTCGAGCGAGTGGTAGCTCATGGCCACGACGCGTCCGCCGACGCGGACGGAGTCCAGGGCGGCGGGGATCGCCCGGCGCAGGACGTCGAGCTCCTCGTTCACCTCGATGCGCAGCGCCTGGAAGGTCTGCTTCGCGGGGTGGCCCTTCCGGTGCTGCGCGCCCTGCGGGACGGCCGCGCGGACGACCTCCACGAGTTCCCCCGTGGTACGCAGCGGGGCCTGCGCGCGGCGCTCGACGACGGCACGGGCGATCCGGGCCGCGAACCGCTCCTCGCCCCAGTCGCGCAGGATCCGGCGCAGCTCGGCCTCGCTGTAGCCGTTGACCACGTCCTCGGCGGTGCGTGGGGCCGTGGAGTCCATGCGCATGTCGAGCGGGGCGTCGTAGGAGTAGGCGAAGCCGCGCTCCCGCTGGTCCAGCTGGAGGGACGAGACGCCCAGGTCGAAGAGCACCGCGTCGGCGTCGCCGAAACCCAGCTCCGCGAGCGCCTCGGGGATCCGGTCGTAGGTGGTGTGGACGGGGTGGAACCGGCCGGCGAACCGGGCGAGCCTGGCCCCGGCCAGTGCGTGCGCCTGGGGATCCCGGTCCACCGCCACCAGCTGCAGCCGGGGGAACCGGCGCAACAGCGCCTCGGAGTGCCCGCCCATGCCCAGCGTCGCGTCCACCGCCACGGCTCCGTCCTCGGCGAGCGCCGGTGCCATGAGTTCGAGGCAGCGCTCGAGCAGCACGGGGACGTGGAGCTGCTCGGCTGGGCGTTGCGCCATGGGCCCTCTCTTCGGCGGTCGGGGGGATCGGTGGGGTGGCCGGCGCCGTGGCGACGCCCGGGTGGACTGACGGGCCTTGCAGGATCAGAACCCCATCCGCTGACCGCCTCTCGAATCCGGCCTGGCTCAGGGGAAGTTGAGCCAGGACGGTGACGGCTGTGCGGCTGGAGATCTCATCCGGGAAGCGCCTCGCACGCTCCGCGGTCTGGTTCGCGGCTCTCGGTCAGAAGAGCCCGGGCACCACTTCTTCCTCGGTCTCGGAGAAGGCGGCCTCCTTCTCGCTCAGGTAGTCGTTCCAGGACTGCGCGTCCCAGATCTCCGCCCGAGAGCCCGCGCCGATGACCGCCAGCTCGCGGTCCAGCCCGGCGTACTCCCGCAACGGAGGCGGTATGGTGACGCGGCCCTGCTTGTCCGGAACCTCGTCCGAGGCGCCCGAGAGAAAGACACGGATGTAGTCCCGTGCCTGCTTCGAGGCCAGCGGAGCGGCCCGGAGCTGCTCGTGGACCCGCTCGAACTCACCGATGCTGAAGACGTAGAGGCACCGCTCCTGGCCTCGCGTCAGGACGAGTCCGTCAGCGAGCTCCTCCCGGTACTTCGCC
This sequence comes from Kocuria rhizosphaerae, assembly GCF_044462265.1. Lineage (NCBI taxonomy): Bacteria > Bacillati > Actinomycetota > Actinomycetes > Micrococcales > Micrococcaceae > Kocuria > Kocuria rhizosphaerae. The sequence continues at coordinate 48,863 of NZ_JBISWL010000095.1, read as the reverse complement.
GGCAGGATCAAGCGGCCCTTCTCGTCGAGACGGGGTGAGTACGTTCCGAGAAACATGCTCACCGCCTCTCCAGCCCGAGAGTTCTCCCAGATCCATCTCCGCGCCCCACTTTACTCCACTTCACTCCCCGGTCAACGAAACCGGGGCCGGGCCGCCCCGGCGTGGCGCGCCGCGGCACGCCCCGCGACGGCATCCGCGCTGGTCAGGGGCGGGGGCGAACCGGTGGGGTGGAGAGGAGCGCCGTGGAGCGGGGCGTGGGGCGGGTCATGGCCCGCGCGTGGCGGAGGGCCGCGGAGGACCGGGGGCGGCCTGCCGCAGGCCGCTCCGGACGGGGAACGGACGGCCCGGGGAGCGGAGTGGAGGCCCCGCGCCCGCTGCCGGGGAGGGCAGTGGAGCGGCCCGGCCCGCCGCCCGGGGAGGGCGGTGGAGCGGCCCGGCCCGCCGCCCGGGGAGGGCAGTGGAGCGGCCCGCCGCATCTCGAGCACGAAGAAGCTCCCCGGCGGTAGGCCGGGGAGCTGGTCGAATGCTGTGCTGTCGGAGGGCGCGCGGTGGTGGTCCTGTCGAGGCGTGCGGTGCGGAGCGGCCGGCTAGGGCTGACCGCCCTGCCCACCGGAGTTGCGCTGGTCCCAGCGTTGCTCGAGATTCTGCAGGAACGGCGAGGACCGTCGGGGCCCTCCCCCCTTGCCGGGTCCCCCTCCGGAGCCCGGTTTGCCGGAGCGCAGCGTCGCGACGTAGACGCCCGCCCCCATGACGAGGAAGCCCAGGACACCGATGAGGGTCAGTTTGGCCATGATCCCGGCGAGCAGGACGAGCAGGCCGACCACGGCGATCACGATTCCCAGGACGATGTTGCGGGTGGAGGCTCCCCGGACGGCACGTGACCCCATGCTCGTCACGAACCTCGGGTCGTCCGCGTTGAGCTGCTTCTCCAGCTGGGCCAGGAGCTGTTGCTCGTGCTCGGACAGTGGCACGGTATGCCTCCTCATCCTTCGGGTGCGGGGTCCCCGGCTGTTCCGGCGCCGCCTGCTACCAGGATAGCCCGTCGGGTGGGGGTTTGGCACCGCGCACACGGCTGTCAACAGGCTCGGAATTCCCTGCCCGATCCCGTGGTGCGGAGGGGAGCAGGCGCGCCGGGCCGAGGCGGTCGGCGCCGAATCGTGCGTGCACCCGGTCCATGGCTTCCTCGGCCGCGCTCCACTCCTCCTCGCGACCGTCGAGACTGAGCTGGAGGGCGTCCGTGGCGTGCTCCAGGCGCTCCGCCCTGATCCCGATCAGCCGCACGGCCTGGGGCCGGTCGCCGATCTCCGCGAGCAGACCGGCTCCGTGCTCGAGCAGGTCGTGGGCCGACGTGAACGGGTGGGCGAGGGTCCGCGAGCGCGAGATGGTCGTGAAGTCGGCGTAGCGCAGCTTGAGCCCCACGCGCCGCGAACGCAGTCCCTGGCGCCGCAGCCGGGACGCGGTCCGGTGGCTCAGCCGCAGCAGCGTGTCGTGGAGCACCTGCCCGTCCGTCACGTCCTCGGGGAACGTCTCCTCGGCGCCCACGCTCTTCTCCTCCCGAACCGGAACCACCGGCCGCGGATCGCGGCCGTGGGCCAGCTCGTGGAGGTGCAGGCCGGCGGCCTGTCCGACCAGGCGGGTGAGCTGCGGCAGCGGCGCGGCGGCGAGGTCCCCGACCGTGCGCAGTCCGGCACCGACGAGGGCCTCGGCCGTCCGGGCGCCCACGCCCCAGAGGGCCGAGACCGGCAGCTCCGCGAGGAAGGCGACGGTGTCCTCCGGCTGGACGAGCAGCAGTCCGTCGGGCTTCGACCGCGTGGAGGCGATCTTCGCGACGGTCTTGTTGACCCCGATCCCCACGGAGGCGGTCAGGCCGAGCTCTCCCTGCACCCGGGCGCGCAGCCGGCGGGCGATGCGCACCGGGGGGCCGAGCCGGCGGACCGCTCCCCCGACGTCGAGGAAGGCCTCGTCCACACTGATCTGCTCCACCCGGTCCGTGATCTCCCAGAACATCTCCATGACCCGGCGGGAGTAGGCGTCGTAGGCACCGCGGTGGGGCTCGAGGAGGACGGCCCTCGGGCACATGGCCCGTGCACGGGCCAGGGGCATGCCCGACCGGACGCCGTAGGCTCGGGCCTCGTAGGAGGCGGAGAGGACGACCGAGCGGTTGCCGGCGGCCGCGACGACGACCGGCCGCCCGCGCAGGTGCGGGGAGGCCAGCAGCTCGACTCCCACGTAGAACATGTCCATGTCCACGTGCATGACGGCGCAGGCCCGCCAGCGCGCCATCCGCTCACTCGACGTCTCCGTCACCGTGCCTCCGTCACCACGTCCTCCTCCTGCACCGGCACAGCATAGCCGCCACCCCCGACGTCCTCGGAGGGCCCCGACCGGGCCCCGATCGCACCCGCCCCCTTGGGTAGGGTGGAGCCGAGACGGCGGGGCCGGCCAGGTCCACCCGCCACCGCCTTCGAGACCGAGGTCGTCCGCCCATGACCCCCGCACCGCCACCGCACCGCCCCGGGGCGCCCGCCGGCACCGCGCCGAGCTCGGCCCCCGAGGACGCCTTCCGCGCCGAGGACGAGCTCTTCGTCCGCCGGCTGCACGCCGAGCTGGAGGTCTTCTTCGATGGTCAGCGGGAGCTCCTCTCCGGCATCTCGGCGGACACCCTTCCCCTGCTCGACGCCGTGGCCGAGCTCTCCGCGGGCGGCAAGCGAATGCGCGCGCGGCTGTGCTACTGGGGCTGGCGCGCCGCCGGAGGCGACCCCGAGGATCCGACGGCGGTCCGGGCGGGAGCGGCTCTCGAGCTCTTCCAGTCGGCAGCGCTGATCCACGACGACGTCATCGACCGCTCCGACACCCGCCGGGGCGCCCCCAGCGTCCACCGCCGCTTCGAGCACCTGCACGCCGCCCGGGGCTGGAGCCTCGACGGACCGGCCTTCGGCGTGGCCTCAGCGATCCTCTCGGGCGACCTGTGCCTGTCCTGGAGCGAGGCGCTGTTCGCCCGGGCCGCCTCGGCGGCGCCCGGGGCCGAACGCGCCCGGACGGTGTTCGACCTCATGCGCTCCGAGGTCATGGTCGGGCAGTACCTGGACGTGCACGGCGAGGTGGCCGGGGCGGGCCGGGACCGGGAGGGCGCCGTCCGGCGCGCCCTGGACGTGATCCGGTACAAGTCGGCCAAGTACTCCGTGGAGCACCCCGTGGTGCTCGGCGCCGCATTGGCCGGCGCGGCCGATCGCGACCTCGAGCGGTGCTCCGCGTTCGCGCTCCCCCTCGGCGAGGCCTTCCAGCTGCGCGACGACGTCCTGGGGGTCTTCGGCGACCCCGCCACGACGGGCAAGCCGGCGGGTGACGACCTGCGCGAGGGCAAGCGCACGGTGCTCGTCGGCTTCGTGCACCGGCTGGCCGGGGCGGACGACGCCGCCCGGCTCGAGGCGGCCCTGGGCCGGCCCGACCTCGACGAGGACGAGGTGGCCGGGCTCCGCGAGATCATCACGGACTGCGGCGCCCTGCGCTCCACCGAGGAGCTCATCGACTCCCTCAGCCGGGAGGCCTTCGCGGCCCTCGAGCGGGTCGCGGCCGAACCCGTGCCGATGGCCGCACTGCGGGCGCTCGCCGCGGCGGCGGTCCGGCGCTCCTCCTGAGCACCGGTGGCGCACCCGGGCGCGCCACCGGTGCTCAGCGGCCGGTCACCAGGCCAGCGCCTGCGCCCGTCGCCGGATCTCCGTCTTCCGCCCGTCCCGCAGCGCGTCCACCGGCCGGCCCGGCAGGGACTCGTCCGCCGTGAACAGCCACGTGATCGCCTCCACGTCCGAGAAGCCCGAGTCCCGCAGCACCGCCACCGTGCCCTTCAGCGAGTCGAGCACGGTGTGGCCGAGCAGGAACGCGGCGGGCACGCGGCGGACGTTGTCGTGGGGGCTGCGCACCGCGAGGAGGGCGCCCTCGTCGACGAGGCCGTGGACGCGGGTGACCACGACGCCCAGACGCTCGGCGACGTCGGGAAGGGGCAACCACTCCTGGACGAGCCCGTCCAGTCGGTCGAACTCCTCGGTGCTGATTCCGGATGTGTTCTTCACGCCCCCAGCGTGCCACGACCTCGGGTGACCGTGCCACGCGGGCACGCCACGGTATGCTCGACGGGCGGAGACCGCTGAGACCTCCGCGCCTTCCCCGATCAGCGTCAGAGAGTCCCTCCATGCCGTTCCCCCCAGACCACGACACGACCGATCCCGACGACGCGGCGCACAGCACCTCCTCCCCCCGCACGGACGGCCCGTCCGCGCCCGCCGGCTCCCCGGAGGAGCGATCCGCAGGCTGGGCCCGCCTGGCCCGCACGGGCTCCGCCGCGACCGCCGTCGCGGCGCTCGCCGCCATCGGCGGCGGGTCCATGGCCCAGGCCGCTCCCCCGCAGACCCCCCAGGTGGCCTCGGCGCCCGTGCTGATCGGCCAGCAGGGGCCCGAGGTCCCCGAGCACACCGTGTCGCGCGGCGACTCCCTGTGGGCGATCGCCCAGCGCCACGGCGTCGAGGTCGCCGACCTCATGCGCTGGAACGACCTCTCCGGGGCCGCGGTGCTGCACCCGGACCAGAAGCTGCGTCTGGCGGGGGCCGAGAAGACAGAGCGCCCCGGGGAGGCACCGGCCCCCGAGGAGCCGGGGCCCGCCCCGGAGCCCGCCCCGGAGGACTACGTCGTGCGGCCCGGGGACTCGCTGTGGAGCATCGCCCAGGCGCACGAGGTGTCCGTCCAGGAACTGCTGGAGGCCAACGACCTCACGGTCGGCTCCCTGCTGCGACCGGGCCAGGAGCTCGCCGTGGGGGGCCCCACGCTGCGGCCGGCCTCGGCAGCGGAGCCCGAGCCGGTGCCCGAGCCGGCCGCCCCGCCCGAGCCCGAGCCCGCAACGGAACCCCGCCCGGAGCGAGCGGTCGGCGACACGTTCCTGGGACGCACCTACGAGGACGCCGTGGTGGATTCCGCCAACCGCCACCACGCGGAGCTGGCGTCCCGCCCGGTCCCGTCCCGTGAGCAGATGCGGCAGATGGTCCGCGACACGGCCGAGCGGATGGGCGTGGATCCGGCCCTGGCCCTGGCCCACGCCCACCAGGAGTCGGGATTCGACCACCGGGCCGTCTCACCCGCCGACGCCGTGGGCACGATGCAGGTCATCCCCGACGCGGGGGCCTGGGCCTCCGCCATGGTGGGCCGCGAGCTGGACCTGATCGACCCCCAGGACAACGTCACGGCCGGGGTGGCGATCATCGGCCGGCTGGCGCGGTCCGCGGAGAACACCGACGAGGCCATCGCCGCGTACTACCAGGGCCTGCACGGGGTCCAGAAGTACGGCATGTACGAGGACACGAAGCGGTACGTCAAGAAGGTCAAGGCGCACCGCGAGTCCTTCTCCCGGTGAGGCGCGGCCCAGCGATCGCCCAGCACCGGGCCGTAGGCTGACGCCGTGCAGCACGCGCTCCCCGACCACCTGACCGGCACCCTGCTCGAGGGCCGCTACGAGCTCGGCCCGCGCATCGCCCGCGGGGGAACGGCGGCCGTGTACCGCGCCGAGGACACCCGGCTCCAGCGCGTGGTGGCCGTCAAGCTCATGCACCCGCACCTGGCCGAGGACCCGGCCGCCGCGGAGCGCTTCGTGCGGGAGGCCCGGGCCGCCGCCCGGCTGTCCCACCCCCATGTCGTCTCGGTGCTCGACCAGGGCCACGCGCCCGACGGGGTGCCGTACCTCGTCATGGAGCACGTGCACGGAGTCACGCTGCGCGACCGTCTGCGCCGCCGAGGCAGGCTCACCCCCCGGGAGGCGCTCCAGATCATGGAGCCGGTCCTGGACGGGCTGGCCGCGGCCCACCGCGCGGGGCTCGTCCACCGCGACGTCAAACCGGAGAACGTGCTGATCGCCGACACGGGCCGGGTGACGGTGGCGGACTTCGGTCTCACGCGCGCGGTCGACCAGCACACCGCCACCGGCACCGTGCTGGGCACCGTGGCCTACGCCGCCCCGGAGCTCGTGACCGGCCGGCCCGTGGACACCCGCGCGGACGTCTACTCGACCGGGATCGTGCTCTTCGAGCTGCTCACGGGACGCCGGCCCTTCACCGGCTCACCCGTGGCCGTGGCGCGGGCCCACGCCGAGGGCCGCGTCCCCGACCTCCGCTCCCTGGACCCCGGGGCACCGGCCGGGCTCGCGCGCCTCGTCGCCCGGGCCACGGCTCGGGAGCCCGAGCGGCGACCCGCGGACGCCGCACGGATGCTCGAGGAACTGCGCGCGGTGCGCGCGGGGATGCGCCCGGCGGAGCTCGACCGGCTCCACGGGGAGCACGGCCCGCCCACCGCCGCGCACCGACCGGCGGCGACGGAGGGCCTCCGGCCGGGCACGGCGCCGGGCGCCGCCGCGACGGAGGCACTGCGCCCGGACGCGACGCGCCCGCTCGCCGCGGACCCGGGCCGGCCCGGGGACCACCGGAGGACCGGCGCCCCTCGTGCAGCCCGACGCCCCGGCGGGTCCTCGGACCCCTGGCGGCCCCAGGTCGAGCTGCGTCCCGTCCGCCCGCTGCGCGCGGCCGTGACCGCGGCCCTCGGTGGGCTGGCCGTGGGGGCCTCGGCCTTCCTGGGCTGGCTCATCGGCACCGGACCGGGCTGACCGGGGAGGGCTGACCGGACCGGCCGAGCAGGACCGACCGGGACGTGCGGGCGGCCCCCGAAGAACCTCCCGCAGGGCTCCGGCGCTCAGCGGCGGGAGAGGTACCCCGCCACGAGGAACGCGATCTCCAGCGACTGCATGTGGTTGAGCCGCGGGTCGCACAGGGACTCGTAGCGGTCCACGAAGGACGCCTCGTCCACGGGGTCGGACCCGCCGAGGCACTCGGCCACGTCGTCACCGGTCATCTCCACGTGGATGCCCCCGGGGAAGGAGCCGATGGCCTCGTGCACCTCGAAGAAGCCGCGCACCTCGTCCACCACGTCGTCGAAGTTGCGGGTCTTGTACCCGGAGGGCAGGGACACGGTGTTGCCGTGCATCGGGTCGGTGACCCACACGACCTTCGCGCCCGAGCGCTCGACGGCCTCGACCAGGGGCGGCAGCTTCTCACGGATGTTCTTGGCGCCCATTCGCGTGATGAAGGTGAGCCGGCCGGGCTCCCGCTCCGGGTCCAGCTTGTCGATGAGGGCCAGGGCGTCGTCGCCGGTGGTCTTCGGCCCGAGCTTGACGCCGATCGGGTTGCGCAGCCGGGAGAGCAGGTCCACGTGGGCGCCGTCGAGCTCACGGGTGCGCTCACCGATCCACAGGAAGTGCCCCGAGGTGCCGTACGGCAAGTGGGTGCGGGAGTCGATCCGGCTGAGGGCCCGCTCGTAGTCCAGCAGCAGGGCCTCGTGACCGGCGTAGAACTCCGTGGTGCGCAGGGCGTCGAAGTCGGCGCCGCACGCGTCCATGAACTTCACGGCACGGTCGATCTCCCGCGCCAGGGACTCGTAGCGGGCGTGCGCCGGGTTCGTGGTGAAGCCCATGTTCCACGCGTGCACGAGTCGCAGGTCGGCGAAGCCGCCCGTGGTGAAGGCCCGGATGAGGTTCAGCGTGGAGGCGGAGGTGTGGTAGCCGCGCACCATGCGCCGGGGGTCGTGCGTCCGGGACTCCTCCGTGAAGTCGAACCCGTTGACCATCTCGCCGCGGAAGCTCGGCAGGGTCACGCCGTCGCGCGTCTCGTCGTTGGACGAGCGCGGCTTCGAGAACTGTCCCGCCATCCGGCCCATCTTCACGACCGGCATCGAGGCCCCGTAGGTGAGGACCACGGCCATCTGCAGGAGCGTCTTCACGCGGGCGCTGATCCGGTCGGCCGTGGCCCCCTCGAAGGTCTCGGCGCAGTCGCCGCCCTGCAGGAAGAAGGCCTGGCCGTTGGCGACCTCCCCCAGCCGGGAGCGCAGCTGGTCGACCTCCCCCGCGAAGACGAGCGGGGGGACCGCGTTGAGCTCGGCGATCGAGGACGTGAAGGCCGGGTGGTCGCGCCAGGTGGGCTGCTGGTCGGCGGCCAGGTCGCGCCAGTCGTCCAGCCCCGGGTAGTCGGCCGCGGAGGGCACGGGCGAGCCCAGGTTGCGGAGGCTGTCGGGAACGGTGTAGTCGAGCATGGTGTCTTCCTGTGTCTCGTCCGGGTCGGGCCGGGCGGGGATTCAGCGTGCGGTGGGACGCTTCTCGTCGTCGGAGGCGGGCTCCGGACGATCGCGGTGGGTGATGGCGTCCGCGGCGTTCTTCGCGGACTGCGCGGCGGTGCGCGCCTTGTCCTTGGCGCTGCCGACCATCTCGGCGGCGGCCTGCCTGGCCTCCTGGCGCTTCTGCTCGGCGAGGCGCTTCTTGTGGTCACCGGCGTAGACGTCCACGGACACCTGTCCGGACAGGGCCTGGATGGCCCGCATGATCTCGTCGGTCACCTCGCGCAGCAGCGCGTGCTCGCCCTGCCGGCCCCGGTAGCCGGAGAAGTCCAGCGGCTCGCCGAAGATGGTGGTCACCCGCGCCTTCCGGCGCGGCAGAGGCATCCGGGAGCCGACGGGCTGGACCTTGTCCGTGCCGACCATGGCGATCGGCACCACGGGCGCCCCCGTCTCCAGCGCCAGCCGGGCCACGCCGATCTTGCCCTTGTACAGGCGTCCGTCCGGGGAGCGGGTGCCCTCCGGATAGATCCCGAGCAGCTCTCCCTCCGCGAGCTTCTGCCCGCCGTTGCTGAGGGACGTCGCGCTCGCCCGGCCACCGGAGCGGTCCATCGGGATCTGGTTGATCGCACGGAAGAAGGCCCCCACGACCCGGCCCTTGATCCCGGGGCCGGTGAAGTAGTCGGACTTCGCCAGGAAGAACACCTGGCGCGGCACGGCGACGGGCATGAACACCGAGTCGGAGACCGAGAGGTGGTTGCTCGCCAGGATGGCGGGTCCCTCGGTGGGCACGTGCTCCAAGCCGCGGACCTCGGGACGGAAGGCCACGTTGACCAGCGGGCCGACGACGTAGCGCTTCAGGAACATGTAGACCATGTGGGAGAGGACTCCTTCGTGGTGATCGGGGTGTCGCGTGGGTCCGTGGCGCTCGGACCGGATCCGGCCTCCGGTATTCTCTCACGTCCGCGCGCCGGGCGGGGCCAGGGGCACCGCCCGGCGGTCCCTCCTGACATCATGGACCCATGACTCCGCCGGACGAGGCCCGCCTCCAGCCCTCCCCCGCCGACCCGTTCCGCTTCCCCGCCGAGGGGGCGGCCGGGGTGCTCGTGCTGCACGGGTTCACGGGCGTCCCGTTCAGCGTCCTCCCGTGGGGCCGGGCCCTGCACCGTACCGGAGCGGAGGTCGTCGGCCCCCTCCTGCCGGGGCACGGCACACGGTGGCAGGAGCTCGCGGACGTGCGGTGGGAGCAGTGGCGCGACCACGCCGCGGAGCACCTGCGGTCCCTCCGCGAGCGGCACGACGTCGTCGTGGTGTGCGGGCTCTCGATGGGCGGCACGCTGGCCCTGCACCTCGCGGCGAGAGAGCCCGTCGACGGGGTCGTGGCGGTGAACCCCGCCCTGTCCTTGGTGAGCCGCGCGGCACCCCTGGCACCCGCCCTGCGCCACGCCGTGGCCTCCGTGGACGCCGTCGCGGACGACATCAGCGTGCCCGGGGTGACCGAGCACGCCTATCCGCGCACACCGGTGGCGGGAGTCGCCCAGCTCGGCCGGCTCATGTCCCGCACCCGCCGGATGCTGCCCTCCGTCACGGCGCCCGTCCTGGTGCTGCGCTCGCGGCACGACCACGTGGTCTCCGAGGCCTCGACGCGGCACGTGCTGCGCCACGCGGGCGGTCCCGTGGAGCTCGTCCGGCTCACCGAGAGCTTCCACGTGGCCACCCTCGACCGCGAGGCCGACGTCGTCCACGCCCGGTCGGTGCGGTTCCTCGGCGACCTCGTCGGCGGGCGCGACCCCGTGACCGCGCTGGCCCCCGACGGCGAGCCCCGGGGAGCGGGCCGGTGACCGGGCGGCCGGGCGGGCCCGCGCCCGGGCCCGAGGAAGAGTGGGCCCGGATCGTGGCCGGACTCGAGGACGTCCGCCGAGCCGGGGACCGCCACCTTCCCGGCCCCCGCGACTGGTCCCCCGAGGAGGCGCCCCTCCCGGAGTCCGCCGTCCCGGAGTCCGCGGCCGGGACGGCCGACGACGACGCGCCCTACTCACCCGACCCGGGGCCCGTCACACAGGGCCTGAGCGGCGTGGCCCTGCTGGCCTGGACGGTCCTGATCGGGGTGCCCGTGCTGCTCGTGGTCCTGGCGCTGCTGCCGGGGTCCCTCCCGTGGTGGGCGGTGGTCACCGGCCTCGTGGCGGTGGTCGTCGCGATCGGCGTCCTGCTGCGCCGGCTTCCCGAGGAGCGCGACGACCTCGACGACGGCGCCCGCGTGTGACGGCGTGTGCGTGAGCGAACTCACTAGACTGGGACCGTCGGCACACCCGAGCCGATCCGCTCACGCCGTTCCTCCGGACCCGGCCCGCCCGCCCGACCCGAACCACCCGTTCCGACCCGCCGATCACGACCTGAGGAGAACCACCATGCGCCACGTCGCCACCGAAGCCCTCGTGGACCCGCCCGTGCACCGCAGCATCACGGACTTCCTCGTGGCGCAGGCGGAGCGCGACGGCGACCCGCACCTCTACACCGTGCTCTCCGCCGACGCGGCGCCTCGTGAGGTGCACGCCCGGGAGTTCCACGCCGCCGTGCGGGGCGTGGCCAAGGGCCTGGTCGCCGCCGGCATCGAGCCCGGGGACCGGGTCGGCATCCTCAGCCGCACCCGGTACGAGTGGACGCTGGTGGACCTCGCGATCTGGTACGCCGGAGCAGTGCCGGTCCCCGTCTACGACTCCTCCTCGGCCCAGCAGATCTCCTGGATCATGGGCGACTCCGACGCGCGGGCCGTGTTCGTCGAGACGGAGGCCCTCGAGAACGCGGTGCTGGCGGCCGCCGAGGAGTCCGCCTTCCGCGCCTCCGAGCGGATCTGGCGCCTGGACGGGACGGGCACGAGCCTCGACGACCTCACCCGCTCCGGGGCGGAGGTCTCCGACGAGGAGCTCGAGGCGCGCCGGACGTCCCGCGGGCTCGACGACATCGCCACCATCATCTACACCTCCGGGACCACCGGCGCGCCGAAGGGGTGCGAGCTGACCCACGGCAACTTCGTGCGGCTCAGCGAGAACACCGCCCTGGTCGTCTCGGACATCGTCCACCCCGGAGCCCGGACGCTGATGTTCCTGCCCCTGGCCCACGTCTTCGCCCGCTTCGTGGAGGTCATCGCCCTCTACACGGGGACCGCCCTCGCCCACACCCCGGACGTGAAGAACCTCATGGCGGACCTCGCGTCCTTCCGGCCGACCTTCATCCTGGCCGTGCCGAGGGTGTTCGAGAAGATCTACCAGAGCGCACGGCTCAAGGCCGAGAAGGGCGGCAAGGTCAAGACGCTGATCTTCTCGCGCGCGACGGCCACGGCCGTGGCCTACTCGACCGCGCGCCAGGCCGGGCCCGTGCCGCCGCTGCTGCGCGCCCGGCACGCCCTCTTCGACCACCTCGTCTACTCGAAGCTGCGGGCGGCGATGGGCGGAGAGGTCACGCACGCGGTCTCGGGCGGCGCCGCCCTCGGCACGCGCCTGGGCCACTTCTTCAACGGCATCGGCGTCTACGTCGTCGAGGGCTACGGGCTCACGGAGACCACGGCCCCGATCTCCGTGAACACGCCGGAGGTCGGCAAGATCGGCACCGTGGGCCGGGTCCTGCCGGGCAACGAGATCCGGATCGCCGACGACGGCGAGGTCCTCGTCCGCGGCGCCCACGTGATGCGGAGCTACCACGGCCGCGAGGACCTCACGGCGGAGGCCTTCGAGGACGGCTGGTTCCGCACCGGCGACCTCGGCACGCTGGACGAGGACGGGGCGCTGAGCATCACCGGCCGCAAGAAGGAGATCATCGTCACCGCAGGCGGCAAGAACGTGGTGCCCAATGTGCTCGAGGACCCCATCCGCGCCTCCGCGCTGGTCTCACAGGTGATGGTCGTCGGCGACGACCGGCCGTTCGTCGCCGCGCTGATCACCCTGGACCAGGACGTCCTGCCGGCCCGGCTGGAGCTGATGGGCCTCGACCCGTCGATGCCCATCGCCGAGGCCGCGCGGCACCCGAAGGTCGTGGAGCACGTCCAGGAGATCGTGGCGCACGCCAACCGCGCGGTCTCCCGGGCGGAGGGCATCCGCGCCTTCGAGATCCTCGACGTCGACTGGACGGAGGCCTCGGGCCACCTGACCCCCTCCATGAAGATCAAGCGCGCCAGGATCGCCCAGGACTTCGCGGAGACGATCGAGGAGATCTACTCGCGGCCGGCGCCCGCCGAGGCGCCGGTGTCCAGCACCGCGGCGGAACGGCTCAGGGGGAAGCTCTCCTCCGCCCACCTGCCCGGCCGCGGCGAGGGCTGAGCACGCCCCGCGTCACCGTCCCCTGACGAGCTCGTGCGGGGGCAGGGGGGTGTGCTCGGGCACGTCGAGGCCCAGCAGGGCGTTCTCCACGACCTCGCTGAGGGCCGGATGGATCCAGTACTGGCCGCGGGCCATCGCATGGGCGTCGACGCCGAAGGACATGGCCTGGACCAGGGGCTGGATCAGCAGGGAGGCCTCCTCCCCGATCAGGTGGGCGCCCAGCAGCCGGCCCGTGCCCTTCTCCGCGACGATCTTGCACAGCCCGGTGTGGTCCTCCATGGCCCAGCCGTAGGCCGTCGCCCCGTAGTCCTGGACCTTGACGGTGATCTCCGTGCCGTTCTCGACGGCCCAGTCCTCGGCCTCGGCCTGGGTCATGCCCACGGAGGCGATCTGCGGGCTCGTGAACACGGCGGAGGGCACGAACCGGTGGTCGGTGGCACGCAGGTCCTCGGGGTGCAGCAGGTTGTGCTGGACCGTCCTGGCCTCCGCGTTGGCGACGTGCTTGAGCTGGTACGGCGAGCAGATGTCGCCGAGCGCCCACACGCCCTCGACCGGTTCCCCGCCGTGGAGGGCGTGCTGGAACTCGTCGACGGCCAGCAGACCGTCCTCGCGCACGTCCAGCCCGCCCGCCCGGGCGTCCAGCACGTCCGTGTTGGGCTGCCGTCCGGTGGCCACGAGCACCACGTCGGCGGGCAGGCGCATGGTCAGCTCGGGGTCCTCCGGGTCGTGGAAGGTGACCGTCACCGCGGAGCCGTCACCGGCCGACTCCTCGACCCCGGCCAGCGACCAGCCCGCCTCGAGCTTCCACTGCCGTGAGGCCTCGCGGGCGAAGCGTTGGGCGATCTCCGGATCGTGGTATCGCAGGATGCGGTGGGACCTGTTCACCTGGGTGACCCGGGAGCCGAGGCTCGAGAACATGTGGGCGAACTCCGCGCCGATGTAGCCGCCGCCGACGACGACCACGCGCCGGGGGAGCTCGTCGATGCGCATGACCGTGTCCGAGGTGTGGACCTGGGGCAGGTCGATGCCGGGGACGTCGGGGACGACCGGCCGCGACCCTGCCGCCACGACGATCTGCCGCGAGGTCAGCTCATGACCGGAGGCCGTGCGCAGGGTCCGCGGGCCGGTGAAGCGCACCCGCTCCTCGACGACCGTCACGTTCGGCAGGGTCCGGCGGTACTCCAGCCCGCCGTGGGAGATGGCGTCGATCCGCCCGAAGATCCGGTCGCGCATCTCGCGCCAGCGCACGTCCCGGACCTCGGCCCGCACGCCGAGGCGGTCCGCCTCGACCGCGTGCCGGGCGAGGGTGGCGGGGTACACGTACATCTTCGTGGGGATGCAGCCCACGTTGAGGCAGACCCCGCCGAAGGTCCCGCCGTCCACGATGGCCACGTCCAGGCCGTCGAAGTCCTCGGTGAGGATCGAGTTCCCGGAGCCCGAGCCGATGATGATGAGATCGAATTCGCGCATGGCGCCCATCCTATGCGGGCCTCGTGCGGTCGCCCGGCCGGCCCTACGCTGATCCCACGGCACGAGGACGGAGGCCCCGGGATGCTGGGCGTGGCGGCGGACGCGTGGTGGGTCGAGCACGCCGGGCCGGAGGCGGTCGCCCGCCGACAGCGGGCCCGCCTGGCGGCTCTCGTCCGGCACGCCCGCCACGCGTCGCCCTACTACCGGCGGCTCTACCACGGACTGCCCGCGGAGGTGACGGATCCTCGGGTGCTGCCGCCGGTCGACCGGCCGGGACTCATGGCCCGGTTCGACGAGTGGGTGACCGACCCGCGGCTCACCCTGGAGGCCCTGCACCGCGACGTGCTGGACGGCCCGTCGCCCGTCGGCGCCCGGTACCTCGGCGGCTACCACGTGATCACCACGTCGGGGACCAGCGGAGAGCCCGCGGTCCTCGTCCACGACCGGGCGTCCTGGGCCGCGGCCGCGGCCGTGCTGCGCGTCCGGGCCCGGCGCACGGCCCTGCGTCCCGAGGTGCTGGGGCCGGTGCTGCGCCACGGCCTGCGCACCGCCGTGCTGGTGGCCACGGGCGGGCACTTCGCCGCGGTGACCGTGGCCGAGGACCTGCGCCGGCGCAGCCGTGCGCAGGCCCGGCGGCTGCGGGTGGTGTCGGTCCTGCGCCCGCTCCCGGAGATCGTCGCGGAGCTGGAGGAGTTCCGGCCCACGGTCCTGGTGGGCTACCCGAGCGTCCTCCGGCTCCTGGCCGGGGAGCGGCGCGCCGGGCGGCTGGGGGTCGACCCCGCGCTGGTCGCCGTCGGGGGCGAGACGCTCACCCCGGCGGCCCGCAGGGCGATCTCCGGCTCGTTCGGCTGTCCGGTGCTCGACGAGTACGCGGCCTCGGAGGTCCCCGCCCTGGCCGTGGAGTGCCCCCGCGCGGCCCTCCACGTCAACGCCGACCGCTATCTCTTCGAGCCCGTCGACGAACGGCTGCGGCCGGTGCCCCCGGGCACCGTGTCCGCCACCGCCCTCGTGACCAACCTCGACAACCGGGTCCAGCCCCTCCTGCGCTACGACCTCGGCGACAGCGCCGTGCTGGCGGCCGGGCCGTGCCCCTGCGGCAGTCCCCTGCCGGTGGTTCGGGTGGAGGGGCGCAGCGGCGCCGTCCTCCGGCTCCGGGCCGGGGCCGGGCCGACCGTGGAGGTGCCTCCCCTGGCGCTCGGCACGGTGATCGGGGAGACGCCGGGGGTGCGCCGGTTCCAGGCGGTGGGCACGGGACCCGAGACGCTGACCGTGCACCTGGAGCCCGACCCCGGTGCCGACCTCGTGCTCATCCGCTCGGCCGCCGAGGCTCGGCTGCGGGCGTTCCTGGACGCCCGCGGGCTGGTCACGGTCGCCGTCCGGCACTCCCCCGATCCGCCCCGTCCGGACCCGCGCAGCGGGAAGTTCCGGGAGGTCTGGTCGCGGTGACGCCGTCCCGGGACCGGCCGGAGGGCCCGGGCTCCGCGCGGTCCGGGCCCTGAGGGCCCGGACCGGCGGGCGGTCAGTCGGTGGGGTCCAGGACGAGGAGGAGGTCCCCTCCGGTGACCTGGGTGACGCCGGTGAGCGCGACGCGGGTGACGGTGCCCGCGGTGGGCGCGGTGATGGAGGCCTCCATCTTCATGGCCTCGATCGTGGCGACCTGGGCGCCGGGCTCGACGGTCTGGCCCTCGGTCGCGGTGACGGTGACCGCCCCGGCGAAGGGCGCGGCGACGTGGCCGGGGTCGGTGGGGTCGGCCTTCTCGGTCTCGGGCACCGCCGAGGCCACGGAGGTGTCGCGGACCTCGATCATCCGGGGCTGTCCGTTGAGGGTCACCATGACGGTGCGCATGCCCTTGTCGTCGGCCTCCGAGATCGCCTGCAGGGTCACCAGCAGCCGCACGCCCTTGCCCAGGGAGATCACGTGCTCGTGCTCGGTGGTCAGCCCGTAGAGGAAGTCCCGGGTGTGCAGCAGGGCGAGGTCACCGTACTTGGCCCGGCTGGCCAGGAACTCCCGGGTGGGGCCTGGGAAGAGCAGCCGGTTGAGGGTGGCCCGGCGGGTCGCGGAGTCCTCGGCCAGGGCTCGGGCGTCCTCGGGGGCCAGCTCGGTGATCCCGACCTTCACGTTGCGCCCCTGAAGCGCCTTGGTCCGGAACGGCTCGGGCCACCCGCCCGGCGGGGTGCCCAGCTCCCCGGCGAGGAAGCTGATCACCGAATCCGGCAGGTCGAAGCGCTGGGGATCGGCCTCGAAGGCGGCCGGGTCCACGCCCATGCCCACCAGCTGCAGCGCGAGGTCGCCCACGACCTTCGAGGACGGGGTGACCTTCACCAGCCGGCCCAGCATGGCGTTGGCCGCGGTGTACATGTCCTCGATCGCCTCGAAGCGCTCGCCCAGGCCCAGCGCGATGGCCTGCTGGCGCAGGTTGGACAGCTGCCCGCCGGGGATCTCGTGCCGGTAGACCCGCCCGGTCGGGGCGGTGAGCCCGGACTCGAACGGGGAGTACATCCGGCGGATGACCTCCCAGTAGGGCTCCAGCGCCGAGATGGCCTCCAGGGGGATGCCGGTGTCGCGCTCGGTGTGCTCCAGGGCGGCCACCAGCGCCGAGGCCGAGACCTGGGAGGTGGTACCGGCCATGGAGGCGTCGGCGACGTCGACGGCGTCGACCCCGGCCTCGATCGCGGCCATCAGCGTGGCCAGCTGCCCGCCGGCGGTGTCGTGGGTGTGCAGGTGCACCGGCAGCGCGAAGCGCTCCCGCAGGGCCGACACCAGCCGCTTGGCCGCGGCCGGGCGCAGCAGCCCGGCCATGTCCTTGATCGCCAGGATGTGCGCCCCGGCCGCCACGCACTGGGCGGCCAGATCCAGGTAGTAGTCGAGGGTGTAGAGGTCCTCGTCCGGGTCGTTGAGGTCGCCCGTGTAGCACAGGACGACCTCGGCCACCGCCGTGCCCGTCTTGCGCACGGCCTCGATGGCCGGGGCCATCTGCTCCACGTCGTTGAGCGCGTCGAAGATCCGGAAGATGTCGACCCCGGTGGCCGCGGCCTCGGCGACGAACGCGTCCGTGACCTCCGTGGGGTAAGGGGTGTAGCCCACCGTGTTGCGCCCGCGCAGCAGCATCTGGATGGGGATGTTGGGCATCGCCTGGCGCAGCAGCGCCAGGCGCTCCCACGGGTCCTCGCCCAGGAAGCGCAGGGCCACGTCGTAGGTGGCCCCGCCCCAGGCCTCCACCGAGAACAGCTGCGGCAGGGTGTGCGCGTAGGCCGGAGCGGCCGCGAGCAGGTCGCGGGTGCGCACCCGGGTCGCGAGCAGGGACTGGTGGGCGTCGCGGAAGGTCGTGGACGTCACCGCCACCGCCGTCTGCTCCCGCAGCGCCGCCGCGAAGCCCTCCGGACCCTTCTCCTGGAGGACCTGGCGCCACCCCGGCGGCGGAGTGTGCTCGGAGGGGCCGTCGAACGGGGACCGCAGCGGCTCGTCCTGCTTGTCCCCGGGGTAGCGCGGCAGCTTCGTGCGCGGATCGATGCCCTCCACCCGCTCCCCGTTGGGCCGGTTCACCGTCACCTCGGCCAGCCAGGTCAGCGCCTTCGTGGCCCGGTCCCCCGAGGTGCGCGCCTCCAGCAGCTCCGGACGGCGCTCGATGAAGTCCGTGGCCACGTTCCCGGCCAGGAACTCCGGATCGGCCAGCACGGCCTGCAGGAACTGGATGTTGGTCGCGACCCCGCGGATCCGGAACTCCGCCAGGGCCCGCTGGGAGCGGTGCACGGCCGTGGCGTAGTCCCGGCCCCGGCAGATGAGCTTGACCAGCATGGAGTCGAAGTGGGGGGAGACCTCGGCACCGGCGTAGACCGTCCCGCCGTCCAGGCGCACCCCCGCCCCGCCGGCCGAGCGGTAGGCGGAGATGCGACCGACGTCGGGGCGGAAACCGTTGGCCGGGTCCTCCGTGGTGATCCGGCACTGCATCGCCGCCCCCCGCACGGTCAGCTCCCGCTGGCTGATGCCCAGGTCCGTCAGGGACTCCCCGGCGGCGATGCGCAACTGGGACTGGACGAGGTCCACGTCGGTGATCTCCTCGGTGACCGTGTGCTCGACCTGGATGCGGGGGTTCATCTCGATGAACACGTGCTGCCCGGCCCGCTCCCCGGCCGTGTCCACCAGGAACTCCACGGTGCCCGCGTTCACGTAGCCCAGCTCGCGCGCGAACTTCACCGCGTCGGCGTGCAGGGCCTGACGGATCCCCTCGTCGAGGTTCGGGGCCGGGGCGATCTCGATGACCTTCTGGTGGCGGCGCTGCACGGAGCAGTCCCGCTCGAAGAGATGGACGATGTTGCCCTCGGCATCGGCCAGGATCTGCACCTCGATGTGACGGGGACGCAGCACCGCCTGCTCCACGAACATCGTGGGATCCCCGAAGGCCGTGTCCGCCTCCCGCATCGCCGCCGCCAGCGCCTCGGGCAGCGCCTCGGGCGTCTCCACCCGCCGCATCCCGCGACCACCGCCGCCGGCGACGGCCTTGACGAAGACCGGGAAGCCGATGCGCTCGGCCTGGCCCAGCAGGTACTCCACGTCCGAGGAGGGGGCCGAGGAGTCCAGGGTGGGGATCCCCGCCCGCTGGGCCGCCTTCAGGGCCTCGACCTTGTTGCCGGCCAGCTCCAAGATCTCCGCGGCCGGGCCCACGAACGTGATCCCCGCCGCCTCCGCGGCACGGGCCAGGTCCGGGTTCTCGGAGAGGAACCCGTAGCCGGGATAGATCGCATCCGCCCCGGACTCCTTGGCCACCCGCACGATCTCCGCCACGTCGAGGTAGGCCCGCACCGGGTGACCCTCCTCACCGATCTGATAGGCCTCGTCCGCCTTCTGCCGGTGGATCGAGTGACGGTCCTCGTACGGGAACACCGCCACCGTCTTGGCCCCCAGCTCATAGGCCGAGCGGAACGCCCGGATCGCGATCTCCCCGCGATTGGCCACCAGGATCTTCTCGAACATCTACAACCGTCCCGCACCCGGTGCGCCTCGTGGACACCCGGGCACTTCTTCTCCGAAGTCGTGCACATGAAACCGTCAGGGTCAGGATCTCCGCCGCAGGGCGGTCCGGTCAGTCAACCACGCCGGGCCGCGGCGCACCGTGATCCGGCTCACAGCTTCCCCGGGTCAGCGTACCCGGTCCGCGGACCGGGCCCCGGCCGCCGCTCCGGGCGGTGCGCGCGGCACCGGCGACGACCCCGCCCGCACCGCTACCATGGGCCGGGACCGCCCTCCTCTCCGCGGCCCCCGTCCCGGACGAGGAGCCGTCTCCTCCGGTTCCGTTCCCTGATTCCCGCGAACGAAGGGTCCCCCTCCGTGCAGATCGTCAGCGTCAGCAGCCTCAAGGGCGGTGTCGGCAAGTCGTCCGTGACCCTCGGGATCGCCTCGGCGGCCCTGCAGGCGGGCGTGCCCACGCTCGTGGTGGACCTCGACCCGCACGCGGACGCCACGACGGGTCTCGGCGTGCGACCGCACGAGGGGCGCGACGTCGGCGAGGTGCTGCGCAGGCCACGTCGCGGAGCGCTCGAGCGCGCGGTCATGGCCTCGGCCTGGGCTGTGCAGGACGGACGGGACAGCAAGGCGCTGGACGTCGCCCCCGGCTCGGCCCGCTCCTCCCACCTGGACCGGTCGGGCTACCGGGACAAGGACCTCGGGCGGCTCGAGCGCGCCCTGGCCGGCGTGACGGGCTACGACCTGGTGCTCGTCGACTGCCCCCCGAGCCTGAGCGCGCTGACGCGCACCGCGTGGGCCGCCAGCGACAAGGTCCTCTCGGTGGCCGAGCCGTCCCTGTTCTCCGTGGCGGGCACGAAACGGACGATGACGGCGATCGCCCAGTTCGAGCAGAGCCGCACCTGGGCCGTCCCCGCGGCGGGCGTGGTCGTCAACAAGGTCCGGCACTCCTCCGCCGAGCACCGGCACCGCCTGGCCGAGCTCGAGGAGATGTTCGGTCCGCTCCTGGTCACTCCCGTCATCCCGGACCTCCCGGTGTGGCAGCAGGCGCAGGGCGCGGCCTGGCCGATCCACCGCTGGCCGGGCGCGGAGGCCCGGGACCTCGCCGGGCGCTACACGGCCATCCTGCACGGCCTGCTGGACCGCGCGGACTGAGACGGCCGGGTCAGCCGGCGTTCTTGCGCCGGGCGCGACGGGCCGACAGCTCGTCGCCGGGCGTCGACGCACGGGGGGCGGGGCCGCCCCGCCCGGTGTGCTCCCCGGGCATGGCCGCGAGCGTCCCCTCGACCTCGCGCCACACGCGGCCGACCGCGATCCCGAACACGCCCTGTCCGCCCTGGACCAGGTCGATGACCTCGTGCGGGGACGTGCACGCGTAGACGCTCGCGCCGTCGCTCATCATCGTCAGCTGGGCGAGGTCCTCGACGCCCTGGGCGCGCAGCGCGCCCACCGCCGTGCGGATCTGCTGGAGGGAGACCCCCGTGTCGAGCAGTCGCTTGACGATCTTCAGGACCAGGATGTCGCGGAAGCTGTAGAGGCGCTGGCTCCCGGACCCGGACGCGCCGCGCACCGTGGGTTCCACGAGGCCGGTGCGCGCCCAGTAGTCGAGCTGCCGGTAGGTGATCCCCGCGGCCTTGCACGCGGTGGGACCGCGGTAGCCGATGGACTCGTCGCGGACCACCGAGTCCTCGAAGAGGACCCCCTGGGTGCCGTGCGGGCTGTCGGGGCCGGCGGGGCCGCCGGGCTGCTGGCCGTTGCTCACGCCGCCTCCTCGCTGGTGGGTCCGGACCTCGCGGCACCGGGAAAGAGTGGAACAGCCGAACGACGTCCGCCCCCCTGGGCCGCCTCGGGTTCAGCTCCGACGTTAGACCTCCCCGGGGGTCCGGTCAAAGACATCGGGCCCCCGGGTCCCGTGTCGTCCCGGCCGCCGGCCGCGCCCCTCAGAAGTCCTCAGGGTCGACGTTGTCCAGGAAGTCGCGGAACTGCTCGACCTGGGTCTCCGGGGGCAGCTCCGGCTCCCCCTCGGCGGGCCGCTGGGGCGGCTCGCGCAGTTCGCCGTCCGCGCTCATCACCAGCCCCGCCTCCTCCAGGACGGTCTCGGTGCACAGGATGGGGCACTCGACCCGCGCGGCCAGCGCGATGGCGTCCGAGGCGCGCGAGTCCACGACCGTGCCGTCGGAGAACTCCAGCGCCGCGTGGAAGACCCCCTCCTCCACGGTGTGGATGCGCACGCGGGTGAGGCTGCGGCCGAAGGCGGTGGCCACGGAGAGGACGAGGTCGTGGGTCAGCGGCCGGGGCGGTTCGATCCCCTGGACGGCGAAGACGATCGACGTCGCCTCGTTCGTGCCGATCCAGATGGGCAGGTGCCGCCCGCCCTCGACCTCCCGGAGGACCACGACGGGCTGCGCGGACGGCACGTCCATGCGCACGCCGGCGATCTCCATCAGGACCTGGTGGACGGCCATCTCAGCCCTCCACCGCCGCGCGCTCCTGGAGGACGGCGATCTCCGACCTCACGAGCGACGTGTGGATGGTCAGGCACAGCCCCGAGATCTCCTGGGCGCGCTCCACGGCCCGGGCGCGCGAGGCGGGATCGCGGCGGGAGGTCAACGGCGCCACGGCCTGCTCGACAAGTCCGAGCTCGCGGTCGGCGGCGGCCTTGAACGGGCGCAGGTGGCGCGGTTCCAGGCCGTGCGCGGTGAGGGCCAGGGCGGCGCGGGTGATCGCCAGGGCGTGGTCGTCGAAGGTGCCGTCCTGCTCGCGGATCAGGCCGTAGCTGATCAGCTCCCGGACGAGCGAGATGCCCGCACCGGTGCGGCCTGCCAGTTCCCGCAGGGTGTAGGCGGGCGCCGGGACGACCGGTGGCGGGGCCGAGGCCGGTCCGGCCGGCGGGACATCACGGCGGTCGTCCTGGTCGCCGGTGTCCTCGTCGGCGTCCAGCCGCTCCCGGATGACCTTGAGTGGGAGGTAGCGGTCCCGCTGGAGCTCCAGGATCCGGCGCAGCCGGTCGATGTCCGCCCGGGAGAACTTCCGGTAGCCCGAGGACGTGCGCGCGGGATGCACGAGCCCCTTGTCCTCCAGGAAGCGGAGCTTGGACGCGGTGATGCCCGGGTGCTCCGCGCCGAGTTCCCGGAGAACGGCGCTGATGCCCACCCGGGGTTCGTGCTGGTCGCCCTCCCGGGGGGGATCGGTCTCCGCGGGGTCGGTCATGGCTCCCTTCTACTGGTCCGACTGCGGGCGCAGCGAACGGTAGAACGTGAACCGGAACTTCCCGATCTGGACCTCGTCGCCGTTGTCGAGCACCGCGTTGTCCACGCGGTCGCCGTTGACGTAGGTGCCGTTGAGGGACCCGGTGTCGATGACCTCGAAGGTGTCACCCCGCCGGACGAACCGGGCGTGCCGCCGCGATACCGTGACGTCGTCCAGGAAGATCTCCGAGGACGGGTGGCGGCCCGCCGGAACCTCGTCCCGGTCCAGGAGGAAGCGGGATCCCCCGCCCGCGCCGTCGTGGGCCACGAGCAGCGCGGTGCGCGGCGGGAGCGCCGACACGGCGGCGGTCTCCTCGGGTGAGAGCTTGTGGGAAGCGGCGTGCGAGAGGACCTCGGCCACCATCTGGATGGATGTGGTCTCCGGCTCCCCGTGGGGTGCGTTCGTGCCCTGACGGTTGTTGGACATCTCTTCCCTCGACTGGTGACGTGTTGGTTGACGGATCCCTCGGGATCCCGACCCCGCGACCGCCTCCCCGGCGGTCTTCCGGGGACCGGTCGGAGCCACCCGGACGTTTCTCAGTGTACCGGGTGGCGGCGACACGGACGGGCCGCCGGGCGCTCCCGGGCGTCCGGTCGACCCCGTGCGGGGCGGAGCGGCCTCAGCCCAGCTCGGCGGCGTAGCCCTCGGCGTCGAGCAGGCCCGCACGGTAGTCCTCGCCGGCCGGCCGCACCTCGAACAGCCATCCGTCGCCGTAGGGCGAGGCGTTGACGGCCCCGGGCTCCTCCTCCAGGCGCTCGTTGACCGCGGTGACCTCACCGGAGACGGGAGCGAAGATGTCGCTCACCGACTTCGTCGACTCGATCTCGCCCACGGCGGCGCCCGACTCGACCGTCTCCCCCACCTCGGGCAGCTGGACGAAGACGACGTCGCCCAGCTCGCTCTGCGCGTGGTCGGTGATCCCGATCCGCACCACCCCTTCCGCGTCCGGGGCCGCGATCCACTCGTGCTCGGCCGTGTAGGACAGATCGGCAGGGATGTTGCTCATGTGTCACTCCTGTTCGAGCGGACGTGGTCGGCTCGATTATGGCACAGGCCCGCCCGACGGACAGGGAGCCGTGCCCCTCCGACACGGCCCTGCCGCGGGGCCCGTGAGCGGACGGCCACGACGCCCCGCTCCGGGCGTCCCGGGGTGTACTGTGCTCGCCAACCGGCCCGACGAGGGAGGAGAGCGCCGTGTCCGCAGTCGCTGTGGTGGGCCAGGTGGGACGGGATCTCGTGCTCACGGTCGACGAGCTGCCCGGGGCGGGCGGCGCGGCGGGTGTGCGCGAACGCCGGGAGCTGCTCGGCGGCAAGGGCGCGAACCAGGCCGTGGCGTGCCGGCAGCTCGGCACGGAGGTGGCCCTCGTGGGCGTCGTCGGCGCCGACGCCGCCGGGGAGGACGTCCTCGCCCAGGCCGTCCGCGACGGGATCGACGTGTCCGGCGTGGTCCGGCGCCCCGGGGCGTCCACCGCGCTGCTCGTGGACCTGGTGGGACCGCCCGGGGTGCGCCGGCTGCTGGAGGACGTGGCCGAGGACGTGCTGCTGCGCCCCGAGGACGTGCGCGCAGCCGCACCGCGGCTGCGGGCCGCCGACGCGGTGCTGGTCCAGCTGCAGCAGCCGGGACCGGCGGTGACCGAGGCGCTCGCGCACGCGCGCGCCGGCGGTGCGCTCACCGTGACCGACGGCGCCCCGGCCGACGCGGGGGTGCGCCGTCGGGTCCTGGAGTCCGCGGCCGTCGTGCGCGCCGACGCCCAGGAGGCGGAGGCGCTGCTGGGACGGGTCCCGCACGGCGTGGGCGGGACCGTCCGGGCGGCGGGCTCGCTGGTCGAGGAGGGTCCGCGCGTCGTCGCCCTCGCGGCCGGGGACGCGGACGTGGTCGCGTGGGCGGGCGGCCATGTGGTGCTGCCGCACCTGGGGACGGACATCGTGGACCGCACCGGTGCCGGCGACGCGTTCGTGGCCGCGCTGAGCGTCGCCCTGCTCCAGGGCGAGAGCCCCGAGACGGCGGGCTGGTGGGCGGCTGCGGCGGCGGCGGAGCTGGTGGCCCGGGCCGGTGGCCGCCCGGACCTCGCCCCGGACCGGCTGCGCGCGGCGGTCCGTCGAGCGCGGGGGGCGCGCGGGCGCCGGCCGTAGGCCCTGCTCCCGCCGGCACCGGCGCGAGCACAACGGCGAGCCCGCCACCGGCCGGGCGAACCGCCGACAGGGGGACAACCGGTATCCCGCCCCACCCGGTCCGCCGGGCGCTGACGCCCCCATTGGCCTCTCCATGGCCTCCGGATCAGGGGAAACGTCGGGGAATGTGGGGACAGCTCTGCCATGGTGCACGGGTCATACCAGCCCGTATCTTGATGAATACGCAACGAGCGGCGAACGGCCCCTCGTGAATACCCCAGTATCGTCCCGACCCCTGGAGTCCTCTCCAGCGCGGACGACAACCATTCCCCCTCCTGGCCGGCGACGCCCCACGGGCTCATCCGATGCTGCCCCCGGCAGCACGAACGGTCTCTTCTCGCAAAGGATTCTCACCATGAACAAGCTCACCAAGGGCTCCCTCGCGGCCGGCGCCGGCATCGTCCTCCTCCTCGGCGGAACGGGCACCTTCATGTCCTGGAACGACAGCGCTGCGGTCGACGGCGCCACGGTCGTCTCCGGCCACCTGGACGTCGCGGCCGCCACCGGCACGTGGGCCGTCAACGGCGTCCCGGTGACCGACATCGGCACCTACCCCGTCGTCCCGGGCGACACCGTCGAGTACACCACCGACCTGACCGTGACCGCCGAGGGCGAGAGCCTCGAGGCCACCCTGGGCCTGACCGGCGACTCGATCGCCGCGGCGGACCCTGCCGCCGGCGCGGACGTGGCTCTCGCCGCGGAGCTGGACCGGACGGCGTCGATCGCTCTGGCCACGGGGAACACCGGGCTGCTGAGCGTCACCGACACGGACGGCGACGGCGTCTACACCGTGGACGCCGGAGCGGAGTCGGCCACCGCGACGATGACGGCGACGGTCACGATCCAGTTCCCGTTCACGGGCGAGGACCAGAACGCCTCCCAGGACGGCTCCGTCACCCTCGCCGACATGGCCGTGAACCTGACCCAGGTCGTCTAGGCCCGGCGGGGGCACCGGCCGGGGCGCCCGCGCCGGCGGCCGGGAGCGGTGTTGACCGGGTGGTCCGGGGCCACGGCCCACTCCGGCGAAGATGACGCGGCAGACGAGGAAGAGGGCCGACAGGTGGCGAACCATCAGGTGACCACGGCACGCTCCAGGCTCCGAAGCACGACCTGCGCGGTGGCCGCGGCGGTCGGCGTGGCCGTTGCCGTCGGCGGTGGGACCTACGCCGGGTGGAACGACCGGGAGGCCCTCGCCGGTGGCGTCGTGGTGACGGCGGGCACCGCGGGCCTGTCCGTGACTGCGCCCACGGGGCTGGACGCCGGCCGGCTGTACCCGGGCCGGTCGGTGTCGGCGGGGTTCTCCGTGCACAACACCGGGACGGTGCCCCTGGACCTGCGCGTGGCGGCCCTGAGCTGGCCGTCGGCCGGGGCGCCCGCGGACCGAACGGCGCTGGCCGGGGCGTCGACCGTCCACCTCTGGCCCGACACCGGCGAGGGCTGCGGTCCCGTCCCGGCCACCCCGGCGTGGACGGGCACGTTCGCCGCACCGGCGGGCGACCTGGGCGTCTCCGTGGCCGGCGGCGCAGGGCAGGCGATGTGCCTCGCCGTCGCTCTGGCTGCCGACGCCCCGGACGTCGCGCAGGGCGCAACCGTCGATGTCAGCCTCACGCTGGGCGGGGTGCAGCCGTGACCGGCCGGGCGCCCGCCTCGTCACCGGCCGGCCCGCGCCTCGCCGCCGTCCTGGTCCTGGTGCTCCTCCTCGTGCCGGCGGGAACCGGTCTCGCGCACGCGTTGTGGACCGCATCGGCCACGACCACCGCCACCGTCACCGGCGGCGTGCTCGGCACGGCCGTCGCGGGGACGCAGGGGCTGACCGCCGAGAACATCGCCACGGCAGGGCACACGAGACCGGTCCCGGTGACGCTGCACAACACCGGCGACGAACCCCTCGGCCTCTCCCTGGCGATCGCCACGGACGACGTCACCCTCGACCCTGCGCGGATCGAGCTCGTCCTGTGGAAGCGCACGGACGCCACGTGTCCCGGCACGGTGCCGGCCACGGGGACCGTGACCGGCACCCTGGCCGCCCCACCGGCTCTGCCCGCCGGCGCCCAGAGCGCAGGGGGCGCCTCCGCCACGGTGGTGTGCGCCGCGACCCGCTTCACCGGCACCGTCTTCGGCTCCGCCGGGCAGTCGCTCACGGCCGCTCCGTCCCTGATCGGGCGCCTCGCCGGAACGAACTGGAGCGCCACCGCCCACGGCGCCACCTTCACCCAGACCATGGCCCCCGCCCCGGCCCCCGTGACGGGACTGACGTGCGCGAACCGGGACGTGCTGAACCTCCTGGGCCTGGTCGTGGGCGGCAACGGCATCCGGCTCTCCTGGTACACCGTGCCGGACGCCACCGGCTACCAGGTGCGCTCGGCCACCGGCCAGGTCCTGGCCGACACCGCCACGGCCGCCGCCGACCTCGGGCAGGGCGTCGACCCCGGCGCCTCGGTCCAGGTCGCCGCCGTCGGCCCCACGGGCTACTCGGCAGCGGTGTCCCATCCCGTGCACAGGAATCCCCTGCTCGGCCTGCGGTGCGGAAGCGCACCGTGACCGCCCGCCGAGCCGCTCTCCCGCCCGTCACCCACCCGAACCGAGGAACGTCATGCTGACCCGCCGCCATCCCTCGCACGCCCCGGCGCCGGAGGACACCACGCCGGAGACCTCGGACGCCTCGGTGTGGCAGTACCTGTGGACGGGACTCAGTGCGGGCTTCCTGGCCCTCGTGCTGGGGCTCGGTGTGCTCGTCATCGGGCTGCCCGCCGCGGTGGGCGGCATGCCCCTGACCGTGCTCTCCGGGTCGATGGAGCCGACGTACTCGCCCGGAGACCTCGTGGTCGTCAGGCCCACCCCGGCGGAGGAGATCCGCCTGGGGGACGTGGTGACCTATCAGGTGCGTTCCGGGGACCCGACCCGGGTCACCCACCGTGTGGTGTCCCGATCGGTCGCCACCGACGGCACGACGGCCTTCGTCACCCAGGGAGACAACAGTGCCGCCCAGGACGAGGCGCCGGTGCGGGACGTCCAGGTCGTGGGCACCGTCTGGTACAGCATCCCGTGGCTGGGCTGGGTGAACCACTCGGTGTCCGGGTCCACCCGGCAGTGGCTGCTGCCCGCGGTGGCCGCCTGCCTGTTCCTCTACGCGGGCTGGACGGCGGTATCCGCCCTGCGCGAGCGCGCCGGGCCCGGCGTCCTGCCGTCTGCCCGCAGCCGGCCCCGCGGCGACCGCTGACTCGGTGCGCCGGTGGCCGTCGACGACGGCGACAGCGCCGAGCGAGGTCGCCGGCATCGCGCGCCCGGGCACAGCAAAACACCCCGGACCTGCGGTCCGGGGTGTTTCCGATGTCCTGAGACATCACACGGTCGGGATGACAGGATTTGAACCTGCGACCCCTTGACCCCCAGTCAAGTGCGCTACCAAGCTGCGCCACATCCCGTGGTGCCCGGCGCGTTCCCGCCCCGGGCACTCGCATCACACTACAACAAGCTCGGACGGAATTCATCTCGGCGCGGGGCCCTCAGCGTTTCCGGCTCCGCTTCTCCCGCACCCGCATGCTGACCTCGATGGGGGTGCCCTCGAAGCCGAACGTCTCGCGCAGCCGGCGGGTGATGAACCGCCGGTAGCCCGGGTCCAGGAACCCCGTGGTGAACAGCACGAACCGCGGCGGACGCGAGGCCGCCTGCGTGCCGAAGAGGATGCGGGGCTGCTTGCCCCCGCGCACCGGGTGCGGGTGGGCGGCCACGATCTCGCCGAGGAACGCGTTGAGCCGCCCGGTGGGGATGCGGGTGTCCCACGACTCGAGGGACCTCTCGAGGGCCGGGACGAGCCGGTCCTTGTGCCAGCCCGTCTTCGCGGACACGTTCACCCGCGGTGCCCAGGCCACGTGTGCCAGGTCGCGGTCGATCTCCTTCTCCAGGTAGTAGCGGCGGTCCTCGTCCACGAGGTCCCACTTGTTGAACGCGAGCACGAGCGCCCGTCCGGAGTCGACGGCCAGCTGCAGGATCCGGACGTCCTGCTCGGAGAGCACCTCGTCGGCGGCGAGCAGCACGACGGCCACCTCGGCACGTTCCAGGGCCGCCTGGGTGCGCAGCGAGGCGTAGAAGTCCGCCCCCTGGGCCATGTGCTGCCGGCGTCTGATGCCCGCGGTGTCGATGAACCGCCACGGCTTGCCGCCGAGCTGGATCAGCTCGTCGACCGGGTCCCGGGTCGTCCCCGCGAGGGGGTCCACGACCACGCGCTCCGACCCGGCCAGCTTGTTGAGCAGGGAGGACTTGCCCACGTTGGGCCGCCCGATTAGCGCCACCCGGCGGGGGCCGCCGGTGATCTCGGTGCCCGCCACGCCGGAGAACTCCGGCAGGACGTCCATGACGACGTCGAGCACATCAGCCGCGCCGCGACCGTGCAGCGCGGAGACGGGGTGCGGCTCGCCCATGCCGAGGGACCACAGGTAGGTGGCCTCGACCTCCAGGTGCGGGGAGTCCACCTTGTTGGCGACGAGCACCACCGGCTTGCCGACCTTGCGCAGCATCTTCACGATGGCCTCGTCGGCGGCGGTCACGCCCACGGTCGCGTCGAGCACGAGCAGCACGGCGTCCGCGAACTCCACGGCCAGTTCGGCCTGCTCCGCGACCCGTGCGTTGATGCCCTTGGCGTCGTACTCCCACCCGCCGGTGTCCACGAGGGTGAAGGGGCGCCCGTTCCACACGGCGCGGTAGGTGACACGGTCTCGGGTCACACCGGGGGTGTCCTCCACGACGGCCTCGCGCCGGCCGAGGATGCGGTTCACGAGGGTGGACTTCCCGACGTTGGGCCGCCCCACGATGGCCAGCACCGGCGCGGGTCGGCGCTCCGGCGCCCGGTCCTCGCCGTCGCCCCACTCCTCGAGCAGGGCGGCGTCCTCCTCGTCGAGCTCGTAGTCCTCGAGGCCGGCCCGCAGCGCCTGCGCGCGCTGCTCGGCCTCGTCGTCGTCGAGGGCCGCGAGCCGCTCGGCGACGTCGTCCGTCACCCCGACGAGGACGTCGTCCTCGTCGGGGCCGTGGGCGTTCGCGGAGTTCTCGGCAGTCATGGTCGTCCTTCGCTGGGCCGGGTGCGGCCGGTCGGGGTGCGGGGTGCGGTGGGGTCCGGGGCCCAGTCTAGGCGGGGCGACCGGCGGCCCGGACGACGGCGTCGACCACGGCCTGGACGGTCTGCTCGACCGTCAGGGCGGACGAGTCGATGGTCACGACGCCGTCGGCGGCCTCGGTGAAGTTGACGACCGTGGAGTCCTTGGCGTCCCGCTCCACGACGTGCGCGCGCAGCTGCTCGGCGTCCTCGACCCCGCCGTTCTGCAGCCGCCGCCGGGCCATCCGGGCCCGTTCGTCGGCCGTCAGGAGGATCCGGGCGTCGGCGTCCGGGGCCACGACCGTGGTGATGTCCCGGCCCTCGGCCACGATGCGCCGCCCGCTGCCGGCGATGACCTCCTGCTGACGGGCGACCAGGACGCGGCGGGCGGACGGGTTGGTGGCCACGGAGCTGACCGCCTCGGTGACGCGGTCGCCGCGGATCGCGGCGCCCACGTCGGTGCCGGCCACGAGGACCTGCTCGCGGTCGGGGTCGGTGCCCTGCGACAGCGGGAGGGCGCGGGCGGCCTCGACGACGGCCCCGGCGTCGGCGAGGTCCACCCCCTGCTCCAGGCACCACCAGGTCAGCGCCCGGTACATCGCCCCGGTGTCCAGGTAGGCCAGACCGAAGCGGCGCGCCACCTCCTTGGACACGCTGGACTTGCCGGAGCCGGAGGGCCCGTCGATGGCGACGACCAGACGGCGGCCCGCCGCGAGCGGCGCCCCGGCGTCCTGGACGGGGGTGTTCGTTCGGGTGTTCACTGCACGACCTTCCATCCGCGCTCCTGGAGCGCCTCGACGAGTTCATTGCGACGGTTGGGGAGCACCGAGACCTCGACGAGGCCCACGGGCCGGCCCGGGGAGTGCTCGAGGCGCAGGTCCTCGAGGTTGATCCCGGCCTCTCCGATCTCCGTGAGGAGCCGGGCGATCTGCCCCGGGACGTCCCCCACGAGCACGGTGACGGTGGCGAAGGCGCGCGGCGCCCCGCCGTGCTTGCCGGGGATGCGGGCCCGCCCGGCGTTGCCCTCGGCCATGAGCTGGGCGATGTCCAGCCGCGCACCGGGGGCGGCGGGCGCCTCGAGCGTGGCAATGAGCCGGTCGAGGTCCTCCCGCACACCGTGCAGCGACGCCACGACGGGGGCGGCGTTCGCGGAGAGGATCTGCACCCACAGGCCGGGGTCGGACGCGGCGATGCGGGTGGTGTCCCGCAGGCCCTGGCCGGCGAGCGAGAGGTGGTGCGGCGGGGTGTCCTGGAGCCGGGACGCCAGCAGCGAGGACATGACCTGCGGCAGGTGCGAGATCAGCGCGACCGTCGCGTCGTGCTCTCGCGCGTCCATGAACGTCACGGTCGCGCCGAGGTCGACGGCGAGGTTCTTGGCGGCGGCGAGCGCGGCCGGCGAGGACTCCCCGGTGTCGCACACGATCCAGGGCATCGAGGTGAACAGCTCACCCCGGGCGGCCACGGGGCCCGACCTCTCCCGCCCGGCCATGGGGTGGGTGCCCACGTACCGGCTCAGGTCGCCGCCGAGGGAGCGGACGTCGTCGAGCACCGCCTGCTTGACGGAGGCGATGTCCACGACGACGGCGCCCGGGTGCCGGCCCAGGGCCTCGACGACCGTGTGCGCGGTGACGTCCGGCGGGGTGGCGACGACCACCAGCGCCGGCTCCGGGACGGGGCTCTCGCCCGCCTCACGGCAGGAGCGGCCGGCGCCGATGTCCTGGGCCACGGCCTCCGCGGTGGGCGAGGCGTCCTGGAGCCAGACGTCCACGCCGAGGTGGCGCAGTCCCAGGCCGATGCTGGCGCCGAGCAGGCCGGCGCCGATCACGAGGACCGGGCCGGCCGTCGCAGCGGGCGCGGGATTCTCCGGCACGGACCGCCCCCTACATCCCGACCGAGGCCAGGAGGTGCCCGACCTCGGTCCTCGACAGCTTGCGGACGGTCCCCTGGCGCTGGTCGCCGATCCGGATCGGGCCCACCTGGGTGCGCACGAGCTTCTCCACGGGGTGGCCCACGGCGTCGAACAGCCGGCGCACGATGCGGTTGCGCCCCGAGTGCAGCACGACCTCCACGAGCAGGTGGCCCGGTGTCGAGTCCACGAGCCGGAAGGAGTCGACCGCCGCGATCCCGTCCTCGAGCTCGATGCCGGCCTTCATGGCGGCGCCGACACCCTTGTCCATGGGTCCGCGGACCTGCACGAGGTAGGTCTTCGGCACCTCGTACGACGGGTGGGTGAGCCGATTGGTCAGCTCGCCGTCGTTGGTCAGCAGCAGCAGGCCCTCGGTCTCGACGTCGAGGCGGCCCACGTGGAAGACGCGCTCCCCGCGCTGCCGGTTCAGGAAGTCTGCGACGCACGGGCGCCCCTCAGGGTCCTCCATCGTGGACAGCACGCCCTCGGGCTTGTTGAACGCGTAGTAGACGAGGTTCTCGTCCAGCTGGACGCGGATCCCGTCGACGTGGATCTCGACGGTGCGGGGGTCGACCCGCAGGCCCAGCTCGGTGACGGTCTCGCCGTTGACCTGCACGCGGCCGCCCTCGATCATCTCCTCGCAGACTCGGCGGGAGGCCACACCTGCCTGGGCCATGAGCTTCTGCAGGCGCACACCCTCCGGGTCGTGCTGGTCGAGGCGGTCCACCGGCGGGTTCGTGGGCCGGCGCTTGCGGTGCGGCGGCCGGTACGGGGTCGCCGGCATCCTCCGGGAGCTGCGCTCGGAGGACGCGAAGGGGCGGGGGCCGCGCTCCGCGCCCGGCACGCGCTTGGCGGATGCCTTCGGTGCTCCGGGCCGGGAGGCTACGCCCTTGGCGCCACCCCTGGATGCCGGCCCCTGGGCGCCGGCCGCCCGGGGGGCACCGGACCGCGGAGCCGCGCCATCGGGCGCACCCGACCGCGGGGCACCGCCCTTCGGCGCACCGGACCGGGGAGCCGCACCCTTGGGCGCACCCGACCGCGGGGCACCGCCCTTCGGCGCGTCGGACCGGGGAGCCGCACCCTTGGGCGCACCCGACCGCGGAGCACCGCCCTTCGGCGCGCCGGACCGGGGAGCCGCACCCTTGGGCGCACCCGACCGCGGAGCACCGCCCTTGGCGCCGCCGCGCCCGGGGGCCGCCCGGCCGCCCGTGGCCGCCGTGCCGCTGCGGGGAGCGGCGCCCCGCCGTCCGCCGGGGCGGCCGGATGAAGATCGTGAAGTGGCCATGGTGGTGTCTCAGTCCTCGTAGTGGTCGATCTGGTCGATGCCCGGCAGGTGCGGGGCGATGTCGGGGAGCTCGTCGAGCGAGCCGATGCCCATCTTCTCCAGGAAGTACGTAGTGGTGCCGTAGAGCACGGCGCCGGACTCGCCGTCCCGCTCGAGCTCGCGGACCAGCCCGCGCTGCACGAGAGTGCGCACGACGCCGTCGACGTTGACCCCGCGGATCGCGGAGATCCGACCCCGGCTCACGGGCTGACGGTAGGCCACGACGGCCAGGGTCTCCAGGGCCGCCTGGGACAGCCGTGCCGTCCGTCCTTCGGCGACGAACGCGGAGACCACGGGGGCGAACTCGCTGCGGGAGTAGATCCGCCACCCGGCGCCGGTGCTGCGCAGCTCGAATCCGCGCGGCTCCAACGTTCCATCATACCCGGGATCCAGAGCGACGCCGTCGTACTCCGCGCGCAGCCGGTCCAGGACCCCCCGGACCCGGGTCACGGGCACCACGAGGGCGGCTGCGAGCTCGTACTCGCTCACCGGCTCCTCGGCCACCATGAGGATCGCCTCGACTGCGGAGCGCAGCCCCCCGGGCAGCGCCTCGAGGTCGCCGGCGGGCGCGGTCGTGGGCTCGGCTGCGGGCTCCGCGTCGGGCGCCGCGGCCGGCTCGGCGTGGGGCTCCGGGGCGGCGCTCATGCCGGTGCCCTCTCCGGCGCCGGCCCGGCGGCGGGAGCGCCGTCGTCGGACAGCCGCTCGACGCTCCATCCGCCGTCCGCCGCGGTCCAGCGCACCGTCAGCTCGCCCAGCGGGGACTCCTGGACCAGCTCCACCACGGCGTCCCGGTACATCTCGAGCAGGGCGAGGAACCGGACGACCACCGCGAGCGAGGACCCGGCGTCAGCCACCAGAGCACGGAAGGGGTGCGGACGGCCGTCCTCGAGCAGGCCCACGAGCACCTCGGCCTCGTCGCGCACGGTCACGGCCGCCCCGTGCAGGTGGTCCACGCCGACCTCGACGGGAGCATCGGGCCGGGCCTCGAACACCGCGCGGGCGATCCGGGCGAACTGCTCGGGAGTGGTCCCCCAGTCCAGCTCGGGCAGCGCGGCGGTCAGCTCCGGGTCCAGCGGCACCGACCGGGGTAGCCGCGCGGACTCGGCGTGCATCCTCTCGTCGAGCAGGCCGGCCACCTCCTTGAAGGCCTTGTACTGCAGCAGACGCGCGAACAACAGGTCGCGGGCCTCGAGCAGGGCCACGTCCCCTTCGTCCTCGACCTCGCCGCGAGGGAGCAGCCGGGCGGCCTTGAGGTCCAGGAGCGTGGCCGCGACCACGAGGAACTCACTGGCCTCGTCGAGCGCGCGCGCGGAGCCGACGTCCCGCAGAGAGCGCACGTAGTGCAGGAACTCGTCCGTCACGGTGGCCAGCGCGATCCGCGTGATGTCCATCTCGTGCTTGGCGATCAGCGTCAGCAGGACCTCGAACGGTCCGGCGAAGTCCTCCAGGCGGACCGCGAAGCCACCGGCCCCCTCGGGGGCCGGCAGCTCCTCCGGGTGCATCAGGGTGCGCCGCCGCGCGAGATGAGCTCCCGCGCCAGCTGACGGTAGGACTCGGCGCCCTGGTGGCCGGTGGCGAAGGAGAGGATGGACTCGGCGGCCACCGTCGCGTCCGGGAACTTGACGGTTCGCTTGATGACGGTGTCGAAGACCTTCTCCCCGAACGCGTCGACGATCCGGGCCATGACCTCCCGCGAGTGCAGGGTCCGGGAGTCGAACATCGTGGCGAGCACTCCGTCGATCTGCAGCCGCGGGTTGAGCCGGTCCTGGACCTTCTCGATGGAGTCCACGAGCAGGGCCACGGCGCGCAGCGCGAAGAACTCGGCGATCAGGGGGATGATCACCCCGTGCGCGGCGGTCAGCGCGTTGACGGTCAGCAGGCCCAGGGAGGGCTGGCAGTCGACGATGATGACGTCGTAGTGCTCCTCGACCTTGCGCAGCGCGCTGGCCAGGACCTGCTCCCGGGCGACCTCAGTGACGAGCTGCACCTCCGCCGCGGACAGGTCGATGTTGGCGGGCAGCAGGTCGACGCCCTCGACGTCGGTCTCCTGGACGACGTCCCACACGTCCACGGAACGGTCCATCATGACGTTGTAGACCGTCAGCTCGAGCTCGTGGGGGTTCGCGCCGAGACCGGCGGAGAGCGCGCCCTGCGGGTCGAAGTCGACGAGCAGGACCTTGCGACCGAGTTCGGCGAGCGCGGCCCCCAGATTGATCGTCGAGGTCGTCTTGCCCACCCCGCCCTTCTGGTTCACCATCGCGATGATCCGGGCGGGCCCGTGGGCGGAGAGCTCGGGCGGATCGGGGAAACTGCGGACGGGACGACCGGTGAGGCCGACGGCCTCGGCCTCGCCCGTTCCGGGGATCCGCTCGTCGCTGCGCTGGCTCACTCGTGGCACCGCTCTTTCGTTCGGGGTCGTTGCGGGGGCGGGCCGCCGAATCTGTGGGGCGGCCCGGGCCGACCTGGGGTTCTGCCGGGCTCGATCAGCTTCAAGGGTACCGCCGCGGCGTGCCCGGCCCGAATTCCCGGGGCGCCGGGCGTGGGGAACGCGCACGGCCGCGCCCGCGGGGCCCCTGAGGGCGCGGCGGGCGCGGCCGGTCGGTCGGCGGTTCGGGTCAGCGCGCGCCGGCGCCCGCTGCTGCCTCGACCCTCTCGGCGACGGTCTGCTCCACGGTCGCGCCGTCCGCGGCGGGCCCGCCGGCGACGGGCGCCCCCACGGACTCCTCGCCGGGCGCACCGTGGCCGTGGGCGGCCATGGTGGACTCGTCGAACCTGTCCTGGCCGGAGAGCACGCGCTCGACCTGGACGAGGTCGATCTCACGGGTCCACGTGCCGATCAGCAGGGTGGCGACGGCGTTGCCCGTGAAGTTGGTCAGGGCTCGGGCCTCGGACATGAACCGGTCGATGCCGACGATGATGCCGACGCCGTCCACCAGGTCGGGGCGGTGGGACTGGAGGCCTCCGGCGAGGGTGGCCAGTCCGGCGCCGGTGACGCCGGCCGCGCCCTTGGAGGCGATGATCATGAACACGAGCAGCGAGATCTGCTCGCCCAGGGCCAGCGGGTTGCCCATCGCGGAGGCCACGAACAGGGCGGCCATCGTCAGGTAGATCGCGGTGCCGTCGAGGTTGAAGGAGTAGCCGGTCGGGACCGTCACGCCGACCACGGGCTTGGAGACGCCCACGTGCTCCATCTTGGCGATCAGCCGGGGCAGGGCCGCCTCCGAGGAGGACGTGGAGAAGATCAGCAGGTACTCACGGCCCAGGTACTTCATGAGCCGGAAGATGTTCACCCCGGTGACCAGCTTCAGCAGCCCGCCGAGGACGACCACGACGAACAGCGCACAGGTGATGTAGAACGCGATCATGAGGGTGGCCATGGACACGATGGCCTGGACACCCGTCTCGCCGACGACGCCGGCGATGGCGCCGAACGCGCCGATCGGGGCGACCCACATGACCATGATCAGGATCCGGAAGACCAGGGCCTGGATGTAGCCGACGGCCTTGAGCACGGGCTTGCCGGCCGGGCCCATCTGCTGCAGGGCGAAGCCCACGACGAGGGCCACGAAGAGGGTCTGCAGGATGTTTCCCGCCGTCAGCGAGGACAGCAGCGTGGTGGGGATGATGCCGAGCAGGAAGCCGATGGTCCCGCCCTCGCCGTCGCCGTGGCCGGCGTCCTTGACCTCGTACTCGGAGCCCTGGATGTTCAAGCCCTCGCCGGGGTGGATGAGGTTGCCCACGACGAGCCCGATGGCCAGGGCCGCAGTGGACATGGCCATGAAGTAGGCCAGGGCCAGGCCGCCGACCTTGCCCACGGTCGCCGCCTTCGCGATGGAGCCGACGCCCAGCACGATCGTGCAGAAGATGATGGGGGCGATCATCATCTTGATCAGGGCGATGAAGGCCGCGCCCACGGGCTTGAGGGTCTGGGCGAACTCGGGGGCCACGAGGCCCAGGACGGCGCCGGCGACGACGGCGACGATCACGAAGACGTACAGGTAGTGCGTCTTGTCCTTCTTCTGCATCTGGGCGGGCTTCTGCTTCTGGGCGGGCCGTTGCGGGTCGACGGGTTCCGTGGCGACGGTGGCCATGCTTCTCCTCCGGTGCGGTGGGGACGTGGGCCCGGCCCGTGGTCCGGGCCGGTGTGACGAGTCTCACGGGGCCGGGAGCCGGTGTCGCCTTGTGGTCATAATGGTCGTGACGCCGGACACAGACGCCCGTCACGGCCCCGGAAGGAGGACGCGCCCATGTCGCTGGCCCGGCGCTTCCTCGTCCTGCAGCTCGGCGTGGTGCTCGTGGTCACCGTGGCCGTCTCCCTGGTCCTCTTCGCCCACGAGCGGGACGCGGCCGTGGAGCGCGCCGAGGGCATGACCCGGGTGGCGAGCACCGCGCTCGCGGACGACCCCTTCGTGCTGACGGCCGCCCTGTCGGCCGACCCCACGGCCGACCTGCAGCCGCTCACGGACCGGCTGCTGGAGGACACCGAGCTGGACTTCGTGACGATCATGGCCCCGGACGGCACCCGCTGGACCCATCCGATGCCGTCCTCTGTGGGCGAGACGTACCGCGGCGACCGCTCCCACGCCCTGGCCGGCGAGGTCTGGACCAGCACGGAGCGGGGCAACCTCGGCCGCTCGGTGCGGACCATCGCCCCCGTCCGCGACGACGAGGGAGCCGTGGTGGCGCTCGTGGCGACGGGCGTGCTGGTCGAGGCGCTGTCCGACCGCACCCTGGCGCAGCTGCCGGCCGTCCTGCTGGTCGGCCTGCTGCTGCTGGCCGCGTCCTCCGCCGTGACCTGGCTCATGGCCCGGTACCTGGACACCGCCACCCACGGGTGGGGCCCGGAGCAGCTCGCCCACGTGCACGCCCTGCACGAGGCCGTGCTCAACGAGGCCACCGAGGGCCTCATGCTCGTCGACGCCGGGGGGCGGGTGCCCGTGGTCAACGCCCGGGCGCGGGAGCTGCTGGGCCTGCCGGGGCCGGCCCCGGCCGGGCGGGCGGGTGCCCCGCCGCTCGCGGACCTGGGCCTGCCCCGGGCCCTGGAGACCGTTCTGCGCACGGGGGCCGTCGTCTCCGAGCAGTGGGTCGTCGCCGGCGAGCGGACCCTCATCGTCTCGGCGCTGCCCGTGGGCGGCGGTCCCGGCCGCGTCGTCATCCTGCAGGACCACACCGAGATCTCCCGGCTCTCCGGGGAGCTGCGCACGGCCACGACCATGGCGACCGCCCTGCGCGCGCAGACCCACGAGCACGCCAACCGCATGCACACCGTGGTCTCGCTCCTGGAACTGGGGCGCACCGCCGAGGCCATGGCCTTCGCCTCGGCCGACCTCGCCCGGGCCCGGGGGCTGTCCGAGGACCTGGTCGACCGCCTGGACGACCCGTTCCTGGCCGCCCTGCTCGTGGGCAAGACCGCGGCCGCGCACGAACGCGGCGTCGAGCTCCACGTGGAGGTCGGCGGCGGTGTCCCGCGGTTGCCGGTCTCCCCCGCCGACCTCGTGACGCTGGTCGGCAACCTCGTGGACAACGCGGTCGACGCGGCCGCGGCCAACGCCGACCGGGTCCGCCCCGTCGTCGAGGTCGAGATCGCCCGCGACGACGGCCGGGACGACGGCGGGGACGGGTCGTCCCCGGCGGCCGTGACGATCACTGTGGCCGACACCGGGATGGGGGTCGCGGCCGACGTCGCGGCGGGCATGTTCGAGCTGGGGACCTCGACGAAGCCGGCCGGCCCCGAGGGCCGGGGCGTCGGCCTGCACCTGGTCCGGGAGGTCGTGGACCGCTGGGGGGCCCGGATCGAGCACGCCGACGACGGCGGAGCGGTGTTCACGGTGACCGTCCCCGTGCCCGCCGGGGACGCGGCGGGGTCCCCGTCGTGACGGTCTCGGTCCGCGTTCTCGTCGTCGACGACGAGCCGCTCACGGCCGCCTCCCACGCCCAGTACGTGGAGCGGTCGCCGGGCTTCGAGGTCGTGGCGACCGCCGTGTCGGGACGGACGGCCGTGCAGGCGGTCCAGGCCGCGCGGCGCGCGGGCCGCCCCGTGGACCTGGTGCTGCTGGACGTCAACCTCCCCGACCTGTCGGGGCTCGACGTGGCCCGTGCCCTCCGTGCCCGCGGGGAGGCCGTCGACCTCTTGGTCATCACCGCGCACCGGGACGTGGCGACGGTCCGGCAGGCGGCCTCCCTCGGCGTCGTCGGCTACCTCATCAAACCCTTCACCTACACCGTCTTCGAGGAGAAGCTCACGGCGTACCGGCGCTGGCGGGCCCTCCTCGGTCGCGGGGGGCACGTGGACCAGGCGGAGGTGGACCGCGCCTTCGCCGCCCTCGGCGAGAGCGCCCGCCCGCCGGCGCCGAAGGGGCTGGCGACGCCGACCCTCGCGGCCGTCACGGAGCTGGTCCGGGCCGGCGGCTGGCTCTCCGCGGGCGAGGTCGCCGAGCGCAGCGACCTGTCCCGCGTCACCGCGCGGCGGTACCTGGAGCACCTCGTCGATCGCGGCTTCGCGAGCCGCCGGCCCCGCTACGGCACCCCGGGACGGCCCGAGCTCGAGTACGGCTGGACCGCGGAGGAGAACGGGAACTGACCCGGCCCCGGAGGGACCGAGCGGGCACCGGCCTCACTGCCGCCACGTCCCCGCTCGGTCACGGCTCACCGCGTGCCGGGCGGGCGCAGCACGTCCCGCAGCGCGTCCAGGACCGAGGCGTCCTCGATCGTCGAGGGCACGGTCCAGTCCTCGCCGTCGGCCATCTGGCGCATGGTCTTGCGCAGGATCTTCCCCGACCGGGTCTTGGGCAGGCCGTCCACGACGGTGACCTCCTTGAAATCGGCGACCGCACCGATCTGCCGGCGCACGAGCGCCACGAGCTCCTGCCGCAGCTGCTCCTCGGGCACGTCGACCCCGGACTTGAGCACCACGTAGCCGACGGGGCGCTGGCCCTTGAGCGGGTCCGCGACGCCGATCACGGCGCACTCGGCAACCGCCGGGTGGGACGCCAGCACCTGCTCCATCGCCCCGGTGGAGAGCCGGTGGCCCGACACGTTGATGACGTCGTCGGTGCGGCCCATGACGTAGACGTATCCGTCCTCGTCCACGTGGCCCGAGTCGCCCGTGGCGTAGTAGCCGGGGAACGCGGTGAGGTAGGACTCGAGGTAGCGCCGGTCGTCCCCCCACAGCGTGGTGAGCGTGCCCGGTGGCAGGGGCAGACGCAGGGCGATGTTCCCGTCCTCACCGGCCTCGACGGGCTGTCCCAGGGCGTCGAGGATCTCCACCCGGTAGCCCGGGACCGGCACCGACGGGGAGCCGGCCTTCAGCGGGAGACGCTCGATGCCGAAGGGGTTGGCGCAGATCGCCCAGCCGGTCTCCGTCTGCCACCAGTGGTCGACGACGGGCACCCCCAGCACCCGGGAGGCCCAGGACCAGGTCTCCGGGTCGAGCCGCTCCCCCGCCACGAACAGCGCCTCCAGCGTGCCGATGTCGTGCCGGCGCACCAGCTCTCCCTCCGGATCTGCCCGCCGGATGGCGCGCAGGGCCGTGGGAGCCGTGAAGAGAACCTTCACACCGTGGTCCTCGACGCGCCGCCAGAACGCCCCGGCGTCCGGCGTGCCCACCGGCTTGCCCTCGTAGAGCACGGTCGTCGCGCCGGCGAGCAGGGGGCCGTAGACGATGTAGGAGTGCCCCACGACCCATCCGACGTCGGAGGCCGTCCACATCACCTCCCCGGCGCGCACGTCGTAGATCTGGCGCATCGACCAGGTGAGGGCCACGGCGTGGCCGCCGTTGTCGCGGACCACGCCCTTGGGCGTGCCCGTGGTGCCCGACGTGTAGAGCACGTACAGCGGGTCGGTGGCCCGGACCGGCACGGGCGCCGCCGGCCGGGCGCCCACCAGGACCTCGGACCACGTGAGCCATTCCACGGCCGGCCGGCCCTCCCGGCCGGCCCGGCCGCGGGCGTCCTCGACCGTGGTCCGGAACCCCGGACGCTCGTGCACCACGACCGCCTCGGGACGGTGCCGCGCGATCTCCAGGGCCTCCTCGATGGCCGGGAGGTACTCGATCCGCCGCTGGGGCTCCACCCCGCCCGTCGTGGTCACCACGACGCGCGGACCGCAGTCGTCGATCCGGGAGGCCAGCTCCTTCGGGGCGAACCCGCCGAAGACCACCGAGTGCACGGCGCCCAGCCGGGCGCACGCCAGCATCGCGACGACGGCCTGCGGGATCATCGGGAGGTAGAGCAGCACCCGGTCCCCCCTGACCACGCCCCGCGCGGCCAGCGCGCCCGCGAACAGGGCCACCTCCTCGCGCAGCCGCTCGTAGCTGTAGCGCTCCTGCATGCCCAGCACGGCGGAGTCGTAGACCAGCGCCGTACGGTCCCCGTGCCCGGCCTCCACGTGGCGGTCCAGGGCGTTGTGGCAGGTGTTGAGCTCGCCGTCGGGGAACCAGCGGTAGAGCGGGGCCGAGCTGTCGTCCAGGGCCCTGGTGGGGGCGCGCACCCAGTCGACGGCGCGCGCGGCCTCGAGCCAGAACCCCTCGGGGTCCTCGACGCTGCGCCGGTAGACCTCCGCGTAGTCCGGGGCATGACCCGGCTCCGGCGGCAGGGTGTGGTGGTCGGGGCTCATGAGGTCCTCCCGGGCGTTGCGCTTGGGGCCGCGCGGTCCACGGGGAGCCGGCGGCCACTGGTCCTGACACGGCGTGCTTGCCGCCACCCTAGTGCTCTGGATCACACCGGACAAGAGGTCTGTATACAAAGGCCCGATCACGAGCGCCCAATTTCGGCAACTGTGGTTCATGCTGGCGAAACGTGTATACACTGGAGAAATCAGTGTGATACCCATCACCGACCCCGCGGGGCTCGGGAGCGAGGAGGGTGGCGTGCGAGCCAGTGACCGCGCCTACGAGGCCCTGCGCAAGGACATCGTCGAGTGGCGGCTGCTCCCGGGGCAGGTGCTCGGTGAGGTCGAACAGTCGGAACGGTTCGGCATCTCCCGCACCCCGATCCGGGAGGCGCTGAGCCGGCTCACCGCCGACGGCCTGACCGAGGCCCACCGCGGGCGGGGCGTGGTCGTCTCCCAGGTCTCCCTCGAGGACGTGCGCGCGCTGTTCGAACTGCGCGAGGCCCTCGACTGCCGTGCGGCGCGGCTCGCGGCCCGGCGCCGGGACGCCGCGGAGTTCGAGCGCCTCGCCGACGAGCTGGAGTCGGTGGGCCGGGTGCTCCACACGGCCGGCACCGACCGCTCCGGCTACTACGAGCTCGTGGAGCGCATGGACCGGGCGATCGACGACGCCTCGGCCAACGCCTACCTCACGGCCGCGCAGCGGTCCCTGCGCACGCACCTGGCCCGTGTCCGCAAGCTCTCCCGGACCAATCCCGACCGCCTGGCCCGTGCTGCGACCGAGCACGCCCTGATCGCCCGTGCCATCGCGGCGGGCGACGAGGAGCTCGCCGAGGCCGCCACGCGCGTGCACCTGGCGAACTCCCTGCACGCGGTCCTGACCACCCCCGTCCGAGAGTGGGTCCAGACGGGCCCGCCGCTCGAGGCCACCGGCTGATCCCGGCGGCATCCCCCGGCCGCGACGCGCGGCCGGACGTCCCGTAGAACCCACACCGAGAGGAAGTTCCATGACCGTTCTGCACCAGGTGCGCGTGCACCCGTCGAAGGACAACCTGCCCCGACCGGAGCAGCTGGCCTGGAAGATGGCCGAGGTCGCCGCGGACCCCGTCGAGGTGGGCCCCGAGGTGACCGAGATGGTCATCAACCGGGTGCTGGACAACGCCTCGGTCGCGATCGCCTCCCTGAACCGGGACCCGATCGTCGCGGCGCGGGACCAGGCCACCGCCCACGCGCCCACGCCCGGGGGCACGGGCGCGGCCCTGTACGGCGTGGACGCCGCCGCCCGGAAGGTCTCCCCCGAGTGGGCCGCCTGGGCCAACGGCGTGGCCGTGCGCGAGCTGGACTACCACGACACGTTCCTGGCCGCCGACTACT
The DNA here is from genome assembly GCF_044462265.1 of Kocuria rhizosphaerae. Lineage (NCBI taxonomy): Bacteria > Bacillati > Actinomycetota > Actinomycetes > Micrococcales > Micrococcaceae > Kocuria > Kocuria rhizosphaerae. Next base: position 6,263 of record NZ_JBISWL010000095.1, on the reverse strand, counting down.
CCCACCCCGGGGACAACATCCCCCCGATCCTCGCCGTGGCCCAGCACGTCGGGGCCACCGGCCACGACCTGGTGCGCGGCATCGCCACCGGCTACGAGCTGCAGGTGGACCTGGTGAAGGCGATCTGCCTGCACGAGCACAAGATCGACCACGTGGCCCATCTCGGTCCCTCGGCCGCGGCCGGCATCGGCACTCTCCTGGGCCTGGACGTGGAGACGATCTTCCACGCCATCGGGCAGGGCCTGCACACGACCACGGCCACCCGGCAGTCCCGCAAGGGCGAGATCTCCACCTGGAAGGCCTACGCCCCGGCCTTCGCCGGGAAGATGGCCGTGGAGGCCGCCGACCGGGCCATGCGCGGTCAGACCTCCCCGACCCCCATCTACGAGGGCGAGGACGGGGTGGTCGCCTGGCTGCTCGGTGGACCCGAGGCCCGCTACGAGGTCCCGCTGCCCGCCCCGGGCGAGGCCAAGGCCGCGATCCTGGACACCTACACCAAGGAGCACTCCGCGGAGTACCAGGCCCAGGCGTGGATCGACCTGGCCCGCAAACTGCACCGTGAGCGGCCGGAGCTCAGCGACCCGGGCAATGTCGAGCGGATCGTGCTCCACACCTCCCACCACACCCACTACGTCATCGGCTCCGGGGCCAACGACCCGCAGAAGTACGACCCGGCCGCGACCCGGGAGACCCTCGACCACTCGATCCCCTACATCTTCAGCGTCGCGCTGCAGGACGGGGCCTGGCACCATGTGGACTCCTACGCCCCCGAGCGCGCCGGGCGCCCGGACACCGTCGAGCTGTGGCGGAAGGTCACCACCGCCGAGGACCAGGAGTGGACCCGCCGCTACCACTCGATCGACCCCGCCGAGAAGGCCTTCGGCGGACGCGCCGAGATCACCCTGACCGACGGGTCGACGGTGGTCGAGGAGATCGCCGTGGCCGACGCCCACCCGCTGGGCGCCCGCCCCTTCGCCCGCGCCCAGTACGTGGCCAAGCTGCGCACGCTGGCCGAGGGCCTCGTGGCCGAGGAGGAGCTCGAGCGGTTCATCGCCGCGGCGGAGGACCTGCCGAACCTGGGCGCCGGGGACCTGGACGTCCTCAACATCACCGCGGGTGTCGACCTGCGCACGGGCACGAAGGGAGTCTTCTAGACCATGCTGTTCTCCACGACCACCCCCGAGGCCAAACGGACCGCCCTGCGGCAGATGCTCGCCGGGCCCCGCACCGTCCAGTTCCCCGGTGCCTACACCCCGCTGTCCACCACGCTGATCCAGGAGCAGGGCTTCGACGGGGTGTACATCTCCGGGGCCGTGCTCGCCAACGAGCTCGGCTTCCCCGACATCGGGCTCACGGCTCTGCCCGAGGTGGCGGCCCGGGCCGGTCAGATCGCCCGGATCACGGACCTGCCCGCCCTCGTCGACGCCGACACCGGCTTCGGCGAGCCCATGAACGTGGCCCGCACCGTACAGGAGCTCGAGAACGCGGGGCTGGCGGGATGCCACATCGAGGACCAGTTCAACCCCAAGCGCTGCGGCCACCTCGACGGCAAGAACGTCGTGGACCTCGACACCGCCGTCAAACGGATCCGTGCGGCCACCCAGGCCCGCCGGGACCCGAACTTCCTGATCATGGCCCGCACCGACATCCGCGGCGTCGAGGGCCTGGGCGCGGCCACGGACCGGGCCAAGGCCCTGGTCGACGCCGGCGCGGACGCGATCTTCCCCGAGGCGATGGCCGACCTCACCGAGTTCGAGGCCGTGCGCGCCGCCGTCGACGTCCCGGTCCTGGCGAACATGACCGAGTTCGGGAAGTCGCAGCTGTTCACCCTCGGGCAGCTCCAGGACGTGGGCGTGAACATGGTGATCTACCCCGTCACCCTCATGCGCGCCGCCCTGGGAGCGATGGAACGCACCCTGGCCACGATCCGGGCCGAGGGCACCCAGGAGCCGGCCGTGCCCGAGATGCTCACCCGCGCCCGGCTCTACGAGCTGGTCGACTACAACGGCTACAACCGGTTCGACACCGGGGTCTTCGACTTCGAGGTCCCCGGTCTGCACGACTGACCCGACCGCCCACCCGCAACCCCAGGAGATCCTCATGACCGAGCCCCAGACCGAGATCCACAAGGGCCTCGCCGGCGTCGTCGCCGACTACACGGCCGTCTCCAAGGTCAACCCGGACACGAACTCCCTGCTCTACCGCGGCTACCCCGTCCAGGAGCTGGCCGCGAACTGCTCGTTCGAGGAGGTGGCGCTGCTGCTGTGGAACGGCGAGCTGCCCGACGAGGCGGAGCTGGCCGACTTCCAGGCCCTCGAGCGGGCCCACCGGGCCCTGAGCCCGGAGCTGAAGGCGATCATCGACGCCCTGCCCACCACCTGCCACCCCATGGACGTGTGCCGCACGGCAGCCTCCGTGCTGGGCGCCGAGGACCCGGAGGCCGAGGACCCCTCGCCCGAGGCGGAGCTGCGCAAGGCCCACATGCTGTTCGCCGCCATGCCCGCGGTCGTGTGCTACGACCAGCGCCGCCGCCGCGGCCAGGACCTCGTGGAGCCCCGCGACGACCTCGGCTACTCCGCCAACTTCCTGTGGATGGCCTTCGGCGAGGAGGCCGACCCCGCCGTCGTGGAGGCGTTCAACACGTCGATGGTCCTCTACGCCGAGCACTCCTTCAACGCCTCCACCTTCACCGCCCGCGTGGTCACCTCCACGATGTCGGACCTGCACTCGGCCGTCACCGCCGCCATCGGCGCCCTCAAGGGCCCCTTGCACGGCGGGGCCAACGAGGCGGTGATGGAGACGTTCGTGGAACTGGGGATCCGCGCCGACGAGTCCCACGCCGAGGCCGAGGCCCGCGCCAAGGCGTGGATGGAGGAGGCCCTCGCGGCCAAGCACAAGGTGATGGGCTTCGGCCACCGCGTGTACAAGCACGGCGACTCGCGGGTGCCGACCATGAAGGCGGCCCTGGACCGGATGATCGACCACTACGGCCGCCCGGAGCTGCTCGGGCTCTACGACGGGCTGGAGAAGGCCATGGACGAGGCGAAGGGCATCAAGCCCAACCTCGACTACCCCGCCGGGCCCACCTACTGGCTCATGGGCTTCGACATCCCGACCTTCACCCCGCTGTTCGTCGCCGCCCGGATCACCGGGTGGACCGCCCACATCATGGAGCAGGCCGCCGACAACTCCCTGATCCGCCCCCTGTCGGAGTACAACGGTCCCGCCGAGCGCCACCTGCCGGGCGGTCGTCCCGTCGCTCAGTAGGTCGGTGCCGGCGGCAGGCCCATGTAGTGCTCGAGGGTGGGAATGCCCTGCTCGACCATGCCGCGCGCCACGTGGGTCCCGACGTAGCGCAGGTGCCAGGGCTCGTAGGCGTAGCCGGTGGTCGGCGTGTGACCGGCCGGGTAGCGCACCACGAACCCGTGCTCGTGCGCGTGGGCCCGTGCCCAGGCACCGGCGGGGGTGCTCTCGAAGCACGCCTGCAGACCGCAGGCCCCGCTGGGGTCGCCGATGTCCACTGCGAGGCCCGTCTGGTGCTCGCTGTATCCGGGGCGGGCGGAGACGAGATCCGCCTGCTCCCGGCCGTACAGCGCCACGTAGTGGCGGTACAGACCGTCCTGCGTGGCGTAGGAACGGTAGCCGCTGACCGTGGTGAGGGGCGAGCCGTCCGCGGCCGCGGCCTGCTGCATCCGCCGGTAGGCCGCCGCGGCGTCCGCGCGCACGAGGTGCCCGTCCACCCACTCGAGGTTGCCGGGCACGTGGTCGATCGGGGACAGGGGCCGGCGCTTGTTGACCACGACGTGGACGGACGCCGCCCGGTCGATCTCCCGGTGGACCCGGGTGCCGGCGCCGCGGACCCACTCGATCGAGCCGCGCTGGAACGACTGCCGGCACGTGCTGCCGGAGCAGCTCTCCCCCGACGTCGGGTAGCCCAGGGCGCCGCGCTCGGCACCGTGGCGCAACCAGGCGGCCCGGATGCCCCCGGTGGTCGGATGAGCACCGCTGGCCCGGGACCACAGCATCACCCCGCCCTCGAAGGCCTGCCAGCAGCCGGCGTCCCGCAGCCCGCACACCTCCCGGCTCACGGGGTAGCCCAACGGTCCCCGCTCCCAGCCCTGGGCGGCCCACGCGGCCCGCACGGCGCCCCACGTGGGCCGTGCCCCGGTGCGGGGCGACCAGTGGATGTGTCCGCGCTCGAACTTCCGGAAGCACCCGTCACGCGGCAGTCCGCAGCGCTCCGGGCCCAGGGCCGCACCCAGCCTGCCGGACGCGCCGCCCAGCCGGGCGTGCTCCGCCTCGATGGCCGTGGCCGCGGTGGCCGGCGCGATGAGCGCCGGCACCGTGAGGGTCCCCAGCACGAGGCCGAGCGCGGACAGCAGCACGAGCACCGCCCGGCGAGCCCCTGCTGTCCTCGGTGTGTTCTGCCGCATGAGATTCCGATCCGTCCGTCCGAGCGCACCCCTCGTGCGTTCGTCCCAGGCTAGACGCGGGACCCGGGATGCGGGAAGCACGGGAGGCGTACGGCCCGGCGGACTTTCCGGGTCACGGTGCTACCTGGCCCGGGGATGAGCGGCCGCGTAGACCTCGCGCAGGGAGTCCACGGTGACCAGGGTGTAGACCTGCGTCGTGGCGACCGAGGCGTGGCCGAGCAGCTCCTGGACCACGCGCAGGTCCGCACCGCCCTCCAGCAGGTGCGTGGCGAAGGAGTGGCGCAGCGTGTGCGGGCTGACCCGGTCCCCGAGGCCCGACCGCTGCGCGGCCGATCGCACCGCGGTCCACGCCGTCTGGCGGCTGATCCGCCCGCCCCGGGCATTGAGGAACAGGGCGGGAGTGCCCCGGCCCTTCGCGGCGAGCGCGGGGCGGCCCCGGACGAGCCAGTCGTCCACGGCGCGCACGGCCCAGGAGCCGAGGGGGACCATCCGCTCCTTCCCGCCCTTCCCGAGGATCCGCACGAACGGCAGCTCGGCGCCCGGCCCGTCCGGCCCGCCGCCGCGGCGCACCGCGCGCGAGAGGTCGTCGACGTCGAGGCCCGTGGCCTCCGAGATCCGGGCCCCGGTCGAGTAGAGCACCTCGAGCAGGGCACGGTCGCGCAGCTGCCGAGGGGTCTCGGTGCCGGCTGACTCCAGCAGGGCCGTCACCTGCTCCACCGGGACGGCCTTGGGCAGTCGCATGCCCGGTGTCGGCGGGGAGACCGGTGCCGCGGGGTCCGTGCGCGTGAGGCCCTCCAGCGCCCAGAACCGGTGCGCACCGCGGACGGCCACGAGGCAGCGGGCGGCGCTGCGGGTGCTCAGCGCGGCCCTGCCCGCGTCCCCTGCGGAGAGCTCGCGGAGGAAGTCGCGCACGTGCGCCGTGGTGATCTCCGCCGGCCGCTCCACCGACGGGTCGGTGCGCTCCCGCAGGTGGCGGGTGTAACGGAGCAGGTCCCGGCGGTAGGCCGCGAGAGTGTTGGCGGCCAGGCCCCGCTCCACGGCCAGGTGCTGCAGGTAGCGCTCCACGGCCCGGTCGAGGGCGGAAGCCGCCGGGTCCGTCGTCACCGCAGCTCGGGGTGGCCGGGCCAGGGCGTGTCGACCGGGCGCAGGGACCGGTAGCCGTCGGCGCGTGCGGCGTGGGCGGCCAGCAGCCCGACGACGGCCGCGGGCGAGTTCAGCCTCCCCGCCAGCACCGCCTGCACCGCGCCCTCGAGAGGCACCCACACGCCGTGGATCTCCGCCTCCTCGCCGTCGCGCTCGTGGCGCTCGTGCCCGGGCACGTCGCTGAGCTCCCGGGCCAGGAAGATGCGGTTGGCCTCGGAGGAGGAACCGGGGCTGTTGTGGAAGTCCACGAGGACGTCCCACCGCCCGGCGCGCAGGTCGGCCTCCTCCAGCAGCTCCCGCCTGGCGGCCTGGGCGGGGTCCTCTCCGTCGACGTCGAGGAGACCGGCGGGGATCTCCCACATGGTCATTCCGACGGGCCGGCGGTACTGGTTGATCAGCAGCACCTCGTCGTCGTCGTTGAGCACGAGCACGGAGACGGCGCCGGGATGGGTGATGTAGTCGCGCCGGAGGACGTCGGCCCCCTCGGCCAGCTCGAACTCGTCACGGCGGACGTCCCAGATGTAGCCCTCGTAGACGGTCTCCGAGGCCACGGTGCGGCGGTCGCTGACGGTGTCCGTGAGCTCCTCGGGGGCGAGGTGGCGGATGTCCATGGGGTCCTTCCGGGTCGGCCGTCCCCTCACGGGGCGACGTGGAACGAGGACGGCGCGGGCACCGTGTCCGCTGGGG
>NZ_JBISWL010000094.1:0-8043 GCF_044462265.1 Kocuria rhizosphaerae | reverse complement strand
CCCGCGCCGGGGCGCCCGTCCGGGGACGGGCGGGCCTCAGCGGCCGAGGGCCTGCCGCCGCTCGAGGGCCGCCTTCACGAGACCGTCGAACAGCGGGTGCGGGCGGGTCGGGCGGGACAGGAGCTCGGGGTGCGCCTGGGTGCCCACGTAGAACGGGTGGACCTCGGCGGGCAGCTCCACGAACTCCACGAGGGTGCCGTTCGGGGAGGTCCCCGAGACCACCAGGCCGGCCTGCTCCAGGCGGTCCCGGTAGGCGTTGTTGACCTCGTAGCGGTGGCGGTGCCGCTCCTCGACCTGCGTGGCGCCGTAGGTCTCGGCCACCACCGAGCCCTCGCGCAGCTTCGCCTCGTAGAGGCCCAGGCGCATGGTGCCGCCCAGGTCTCCGGAGCCCTCCACGAACTGCTTCTGCTCCTCCATGGTCGCGACGACGGGGTGCCCCGTGTCCGGCTCGAACTCGGTCGAGGACGCCCCCTCGAGGCCGAGCTCCGTGCGGGCGTACTCGATGACCATGCACTGCAGGCCCAGGCACAGGCCCAGGGTCGGGATGCGGTGCTCCCGGGCGAAGCGGAGGGTCCCGAGCTTGCCCTCGATCCCCCGGATCCCGAACCCGCCGGGCACGCAGATCGCGTCGACGTCGCCGAGCTCCCGCTGGGCCCCCTCGGGCTTCTCGCACAGGTCCGACGCGACCCACTTGATCTTCACCCGGGCGTCGTTGGCGAACCCGCCCGCGCGCAGCGCCTCGGACACGGACAGGTAGGCGTCCGGCAGGTCGATGTACTTGCCGACCATCGCGACCGTGACGAAGTGCTCCGGCTCGTGCACGGCCTTGAGCAGGCGCTCCCACCGGGCCAGGTCGGCCTCCCGGTAGTCCAGGCCGAGGTAGTCGAGGATGTAGGTGTCCAGCCCCTGGGCGTGCAGAGTCTTGGGGATGTCGTAGATGCTCGGGGCGTCCGGGCACGAGATCACGGCGTCGTGGTCGACGTCGCACGCGTTGCCGATCTTGCGCAGCATCGTGTCCGGGACCTGCCGGTCGGAGCGCAGCACGAGCGCGTCGGGCTGGATGCCGAGCCCGCGCAGGGCGGCGACGGAGTGCTGGGTGGGCTTGGTCTTCAGCTCGCCGGAGGGCCCGATGAACGGGATCAGGGAGACGTGGAGGTAGAACACGTTCCGCCGGCCCACGTCCTGGCGGACCTGCCGTGCGGCCTCGAGGAAGGGCTGCGACTCGATGTCGCCGACCGTTCCCCCGATCTCCGTGATGATGATGTCCGGCTGGTCGTCGTCCTGGGCCCGGCGGCGCATCCGGTTCTTCAGCTCGTCCGTGATGTGCGGGATGACCTGGACGGTGTCGCCGAGGTACTCCCCGCGGCGCTCCTTCGCGATGACCGTGGAGTACACCTGCCCCGTCGTCACGTTGGCGGACGCGTCCAGGTCCTCGTCGAGGAACCGTTCGTAGTGGCCGATGTCCAGGTCGGTCTCGGCGCCGTCGTCGGTCACGAAGACCTCGCCGTGCTGGAACGGGTTCATGGTGCCCGGATCGACGTTGAGGTACGGATCGAGCTTCTGCATCGTGACGGAGAGCCCGCGCGAGCGGAGGAGCATCCCGAGGGACGAGGCCGTCAGGCCCTTGCCGAGGGACGAGGCCACACCGCCCGTCACGAAGATCTGGCGGGTCACCTTGCCAGGTCGCTGGTTGTCGGTCTGCTGTGCGCCGGCCCCGGGGGCGGCTTCGTTTGCATTCACCACGGAATTCGACCCTATCATTCTTGTCCTTCCCCGGCACCGGTCGGGTGCCGGGGATCACGGCGCGGCGGGTGTCTCAGAGGGACGCTCCTCGCACCAGTTCACGGGCGTGCTCGCGCGCCGCGGCGGAGTCCTCGTGGCCCGCGAGCATCCGGGCCAGTTCCACCACGCGCTCCTCCTCGTCCAGCACCCGCACGTCGCTGACCGTGGCGTCCCCGCTCTTGGTCACGAGGACGTGCCGGTCGGCGAACGCCGCCACCTGCGGCAGGTGGGTCACCACGAGGACCTGGACGTGCCGGGCGAGCATCTTCAGCCGCCGCCCGATCTCCACGGCCGCCTTGCCGCCCACGCCGGCGTCCACCTCGTCGAAGACGAACGTGGGCACCGGATCCACCGCGGCGAGGACCACCTCGATGGCCAGCATGAGCCGGGAGAGCTCGCCGCCCGAGGCCCCCTTCCCGAGGGGACGGGGCGCGGCGCCGGCGTGCGGGCGGAGCATGAAGGCGATCTCGTCGCGGCCGTGCGACGAGAACTCGTCCGTGGCCTCGACCTCGATGACGAGGGAGGCGTTGGGCATGGCCAGCGCCGTGAGCTCCTCGCTCACGGCCTCGGACAGGCGCTGCGCCGCGTCCCGGCGCCGGCCGGTCATCCGCCCGGCCAGCTCGGACAGCGCCGCGTGCAGCTCGTCGAGCCGGCTCCGCAGCTCCTGCTCCCGGGCGGGGTCGTCGGTCAGCTCGCCGAGCCGCGCCCGCGAGCGCTCCGCCCACTCGAGGACCTCGTCCACCGTGGCCCCGTACTTGCGGGTGAGGACCTTGAGCTTGGCCCGCCGGGCCTCGACCTCGGCCAGTCGCGCGGGGCCTTCGTCGTCGAGCCCGGCCGCGTAGGAGGAGAGGTCGGCGGCGACGTCGGTGACGAGCACGGCCAGCTCGGCCACCCGCCCGGCGAGCTCCTCGAGCTCGCGGTCGGAGCCGGCCTCCTGCTCCAGGGCCCGCTGCGCCGCGGCGACGAGCGTCGTGGCGTCCGCGGCGTCCCCCTCGGCGAACTCGCCGCCGCTGAGCGCCGCGTGCGCGGTGAGGGCCGCCGCGCGCAGCTGCTCCAGGTTGGTCAGCTTCTGGCTCTCCTCGTCCAGCCGCTCATCCTCGCCCGGCTGGGGGTCCACGGCGTCGATCTCCTCGAGGGCGCCCTGGAGGCTCTGCGCCTCGAGCGCTCGCTCGCGGCCGTTCTCGGTCACCTCCCGCAGGGTCTGCTGCACCCCCCGGTACTCGTCCAGGACCCCCCGGTAGCGTCCCAGGTCCGCGGCGAGCTCCGGTCCCGCGAACTGGTCCAGGGCGTGCCGCTGAGCCGCCGGCGACCTCAGTCGCAGCTGGTCCGACTGGCCGTGCACCGCCACGAGCGACTGCCCCACGGCGGAGAGCGTTCCGACCGGCGCCGAGCGGCCCCCCACGTGGGCGCGGCTGCGGCCCTCCGCGGTCACCGTGCGGGCCAGGGTGACGAGCGCCTCTTCGGTCCCGCCCACGGTCTCGACGTCGACGGCCCCGCCGGCCTCCTCCACCAGAGCCGCCGCCGGGTGACCGGCCGGGACGCGGACCACGGCCTCGGCGACGGCCTTGGACGCCCCGGAGCGCACGGCGCCGGCGTCGGAGCGGTTGCCCAGGAGCATGCCCACGGCCGTGACCACCATGGTCTTGCCCGCCCCGGTCTCGCCGGAGAGGATGCTCAGCCCGGGCCCCAGGGGCAGCACGGCGTCGGTGATGACGCCGAGGTCGTGGATGCGGATCTCCTCGATCATTCAGTCGGCCTCCGCGGTCTCGTCCCGGACCTCGGCCGGGGGCATGTCGTGGTGGGGCATCTCGTGGCCCACGGGCGGGTGCTCCGGCAGCGGCTGCTCCCGGCGGACCGTGGGGAGGTCGGTGGCCGGCGGCACGGCCGCCTCGTCCGGCGGCACGGGTCCACGCCAGCCGGTGGTGGGGAGCTCGAACTTCCGCACGAGCCGCTCCGAGAAGGGGGTCAGGTGCATGCGGGCGAGGTTGACCGACTTCGGCGAGCGCACCACCTCGATGCGCGAGCCCGGCGGCAGCTCCGTGGTGCGCCGCCCGTCGCACCACAGCACGCCGCGGGCGTCGGTGCGGGTGAGCACCTCCACCGCCATCATGGAGTTCGGGGAGATGACCAGGGGCCGGGAGAACAGGGCGTGGGCGCTCAACGGCACCATCAGCAGCGCCTCGACCTCGGGCCAGACGACCGGACCACCGGCCGAGAACGCGTAGGCGGTGGAGCCGGTGGGGGTGGCGAGGACCACGCCGTCGCAGCCGAACGTGCTCAGGGGACGCCGGTCGACCTCGATGACCACCTCGATCATCTTCTCCCGGTCGCCCTTCTCCACCGACGCCTCGTTCAGGGCCCAGGTGTGCAGGACCTTCCTGTTGTCCTGCCACACGGTCACGTCGATGGTCATGCGCTGCTCGACGGTGTAGCGCCCGTCCACGACGGCCTCGACGGACTCGGCGAGGTCGGAACGCTCGCTCTCGGCCAGGAAGCCCACGTGGCCGAGGTTCACACCGAGCAGCGGGGTGTCCACGCTGCGCACCATCTCGGCGGCGCGCAGGATGGAGCCGTCCCCGCCGAGGACCATCACGAGCTCGATCTCCCGCAGGGAGACGTCCTCCTCGATGATCTCCACGGGGGCGAGGGGGACGCCGTCCTCCTGCAGCGACTCGAGATCGACCCGGGAGATCACCGGCACGAGCCCTGCCTCGTGGAGCTGGAGACAGGACTGGCGGGCCGCCTCCTGGGCTTCCTTCCGCCCCATGTGGGCCAAGACCAGGATCTTCCTGCTCACCGGGTCCTCCGTCCTCGACTGGTCGGCGCCCGCGGGCGCCGTCGTGGCCGGCCCGAGGGCCGCACCGAGCCCGCACGCCGGGCGTCCTCCACCACCCTACGCGAGCACGCGGAGGTTCAGGACGCCTCGCCGCGGCGGCACCACAGGAAGAACTCGTGGTTGCCGTCCTGGCCGGGCAGGGGGCTGCGCCTCCGGCCCAGGACCGTCAGCCCGTGCTCCCGGGCGGCCGCCGCCACCGCGTCCACGGCGCGGTGGCGCTCGTCCTCGCTCGTGACCACACCGGTGCGCGCCAGCCGGTCGGCACCGACCTCGAACTGGGGCTTGACCATCAGGAGCAGGTCCCCGCCGGGCTCCGTGGCCGCCGCGAGCGGGCCCACCACGAGGGTCAGCGAGATGAAGGAGAGGTCGCACACCGTGAGGTCGGCCGGTCCGCCGATGTCCTCGGCGCGCATCCAGCGCACGTTCATTCCTTCGAACACCCGTACACGGGCGTCCGCGCGCAGGGACGGGTCGAGCTGGTCGTGCCCCACGTCCACCGCCACGACCTCCCGTGCGCCGGCCCGGAGCAGCACGTCGGTGAACCCGCCCGTGGAGGCGCCCGCGTCGAGGCATCGTCTGCCGGTCACCGTCAGCGCGGGGAACGCCTCGAGCGCGCCGGCCAGCTTGTGACCGGCCCGGCTCACGTAGTCGGGCACCTCCGCCGGGCGGACCTCGAGCCGGTCCTCCGCGCCGACGCGGACGGACGCCTTGGCCGCGGGGACCCCGTTGACCAGGACCCGCCCCTCCGCGACCCAGCGCGCGGCGACCGTCCGGGAGCGGGCGAGCCTCCGCGCGGCCAGTTCCTGGTCCAGCCGTGCGCTCATGGCCGGTCGGGATCCGTCCTCGGCACGGGGCCCGGCGGGACCGTGCCGGGCTCCGCGTCCAGCTCCGCGGCCAGCGCGGCGTGCAGCTCCTCGTGCAGCCGGGGGTGCTCGGCGACCTCCGCGGTGTCCAGCTCCGCGGCTCGGGCGAGCACCGCGTCCACGCGTTCGTGGCCGGTGGACGGCACCGTGCCGGCCCTGGTCCCCTCGTCCGGACCGGGCTGCCCCGCGGAGGACCCGGTCACGCCGCCGGCTCCCACTCCGGTTCCGGGGCGTGCGGCACGTCCGTGTCGGGGTGGGCCGCCCACCACGCCGCGCACGCCGCCCGCCAGGAGTCGAGATCGGACCGGGCGCCCCGCACGAGCAGCCGGGAACCGTCCGTCTCGGCCTGCGCTGCTCCGCAGCGCGCCACGTGCCCTCCGTCACAGGCCTCGGCCACGACCTCCGGGTACGGTTCGAGGAGCCCGTCGAGGGTCTCGACGACGTGGTCGGGCCGCTCCGCGGTGCAGGCGGCCAGGATGGTGTGGACGGTGTCGACGCCGGTGAGAACGGCCACGGTCGCGAACCCGGCCGCGTTGCCGCCCCTGATGTCGGTGTCCAGCCGGTCGCCGAGCACCACGGGACGGGCGCTGCCGGCCCGCTGCGCGGCCGTGCGGAAGATCGGGGCCTCCGGTTTTCCGGCGACCAGCGGCGGCCGGCCGGCCGCGGCCCGCACCGCCGCCACCAGCGTCCCGTTGCCGGGCGCCAGGCCCCGGGCCTGCGGGATCGTGAGATCCGTGTTGGTGGCCACCCACAGGACGTCCGGGTCGGCCAGGGTGTAGGCGGCCTCGGCCAGCGCCGCCCATCCCAGAGCCGGGTCGAAACCCTGGATCACGGCCCGAGGCTCCTCGGCCTGGGAGCGGACCGGGACCAGCCCTGCGGCCTCCACGACGTCGGCCAGGGCCTGGGAGCCCGTGACCAGGACTCGGGTGCCGGCGGGCACCCGCCCTGCGAGCAGTTCGGCACCTGCCTGGGCGGAGCTCACGACGCCGTCGGGCTCCGTGGGCACGCCGAGGTCCGTCAGGTGGGCCGCGACCGTGTCGACGGAGCGCGAGGCGTTGTTGGTCACGTAGATCACGGGCATCCCGTCGGCGGCGAGGCCGCGCAGGATCTCGGGGGCACCGGGAATCGCGTGCGGGCCGGCGTAGACGACGCCGTCGAGGTCGCTCAGGACCGCGTCGAACCGGTCGATCAGCCGCTCAGTCATCTGCATCGGCCCCACGGGTCTCCTCCGCATCGACGTCGTCGTCCGGGTCCAGGTCCGGTTCGGATCCGTCCTGGAGGTCGTCGTCGGAGTCATCGTCGGAGTCATCGTCGAGGTCGAGGTCGAGGTCGTTCTCGGGGTCGTCCGCGTCCGTCTCGTCGGCGCCCTCGTCGAGCACGTCCTCGACCTCGTCCTCCGGCGCGTTGCCCCGGTCGTCTCCCTCCGGGGCCGACCGGCCCATGACGGGCGCCCCCGTGACGGCACCGGCGGGCGCCGCGACGTCCGCAGCAGCGTCGTCCTCCTGCTCCGCCCCGCTGAGGTCGACGCCCTCCGCCGGCGACTGCTGGGTCTCCTCCTCGTCGTCCAGGTCGACGATCTCAGGCTCGGCGAACTGGCCGATGCCGAGCGCGGCCTCCGCCACCACGGCCCGTCGTTCCCACGCCAGCGACTCCTGCCCGCGCCCGACGCCCCGGAGCGCTTCGGCGTAGGCCCGGAACAGCCGGGGGCTGTAGGAGAAGCCACGGTTCTTGTCGAGCTGCGGGATCGTGAGCGCGTCGACGACACCCCGGGCGTCCCCCTGGTCACGGCGCATCCCGGCAAGGACGATGGCGAGCTCGACCTTCTGCCCCGGTTCGAGGGTGTCCGCCGCGGCCGACGTCGCGAGCTCCACCGCCTTGTCCAGGCGTCCGAGGGCACGCTCGCAGTCCACCATGAGCGGCAGATGCACCTCGGCGCCGGTCATCCGGCGGAAGGTCCGCAGCTCCTTGAGCGCGAGGGCGTAGTCCCCGGCCTCGTACGCCGCGAGGCCGGCGGCCTCACGGACAGCGGCGATGCGTCCGCCGCGGCGGCCGGCGGCCATTGCGTGCTCCAGCGCGAGGTCCGGGTCGTCCATCAGGTAGCGGCCGGCCATGACCAGATGCTTGGCGACGGCCTCGGCATTGCGCGGTTCGAGCGCTCCAAGTTGCGCCCGTGTCGGCTTGTCCAGCTCGCGGCCCGTGATGTCGTCGTCGATCTCGGGTGCACGGTGCCTGTGCGTCGAGGCGTCGAACCGGTCGTCGCGAGATCCGCGGAAGTCGTCCCCACGCCGCCCTCGGTAGCCCTCGCCGTCACGACGCGGACCACGCTCCTCACGCGGCCGGTCCTGACCGTAACCACCACGCCGGTCCTCACGCCGGTCCTCACGCCGGTCGTCACGGCGGGGTCCACGGTCCTCACGGCGGTCACCCTGTCGCTGCTCGCGACCGGCGAAGGACCCACCACGCTCGTCACGCCGCCCTCGGTAGCCCTCGCCGTCACGACGCGGACCACGCTCCTCACGCGGCCGGTCCTGACCGTAACCACCACGCCGGTCCTCACGCCGG
>NZ_JBISWL010000093.1:0-4869 GCF_044462265.1 Kocuria rhizosphaerae | reverse complement strand
TCAGCGGGCGTTGTCGAGAGCGTTGCGGACGGTGGCCAGCAGCTCGTCCCAGGAGTCCTCGAACTTGGTCAGGCCCTCGGTCTCGAGCTTGGTGACGACCTCGTCGTAGGAGACCCCGGCGTGCGCGAGGGCGTCGAGGACCGCGTTGGAGGCCTCGTAGGTGCCGCTGATGGTGTCCCCGGTGATCTCGGCGTGGTCGTAGGTGGCCTCGAGGGTCTTCTCGGGCATGGTGTTGACCGTGTGCGGGGCCACGAGCCCGGTCACGTAGAGGGTGTCGGGCAGGGAGGGGTCCTTCACCCCGGTGGAGGCCCACAGCGGCCGCTGTGGGTTCGCCCCGGCCCCGGTCAGGCGGGCCCAGCGTTCGGTGTCCACGGAGTCCTGGAAGATCTGGTAGGCGAGGCGGGCGTTGGCCAGCCCGGCCTTGCCCTTGAGCTCCTGGGCGTCCTTGGTGCCGACCCGCTCGAGGCGGGCGTCGATCTCGGTGTCCACCCGGGAGACGAAGAAGGAGGCCACGGAGTGGATGGTGGTGAGGTCCTTGCCGGCCTCCAGGGCCTGCTCCAGGCCCAGCAGGTAGGCGTTGATGACCGCCCGGTACCGGTCCAGGGAGAAGATCAGGGTCACGTTGACCGAGATGCCCTCGGCGATCGTGGCGGTGATCGCGGGCAGCCCGGCCTCGGTGGCGGGGATCTTGATCAGCGCGTTGGGGCGGTCGATGGTCTGGGACAGGCGCTGGGCCATGGCCGCGGTCGCCTCGGCGTCCTGGGCCAGGCGGGGGTCGACCTCGATGGACACCCGTCCGTCCACGCCCTGGGTGGCCTCGTAGGTGGGGGCGAACAGGTCGCAGGCCTCGCGGACGTCGTCGGTGGTGATGGCCAGCACGGCCTCGTCGACGTCGGTGCCGGTCGCGGCGAGCTCGCGCACCTGGTCCTCGTAGGCGTCGTGGGCGGCCAGGGCGGCGGCGAAGATCGTGGGGTTCGTGGTCACGCCCACGACGTCCTTCTCCTCGATCAGCCGGCCCAGTCCCCCGGAGGTCAGGCGCTCACGGGAGAGGTCGTCGAGCCAGATCGAGACTCCGGCCTCGGAGAGCTTGCGGGTGGGAGTGGTCATGCGGTCCTCGGTTCTCTGCAGCCGGGCTGCAGTGCTGGTCGGGCGGGGGCGGGCACCGGTGATGCCGTGCCCGCCCCGCGGGCTGGGTGGTGGGGGGAACCGGTGCGGTTCAGCTTCCGGTGGGAGCGGTCTGGGCCGCGGCGGCCAGGGAGTCCTGGGCGGCGGTGGTGACCGCTTCGGCGGTGATGCCGAACTCGCGGTAGAGCCTCTGGTAGTCGGCCGACTCCCCGAAGTGCTCCAGGGACACGGCCCGCCCGGCGTCGCCGATCAGGTCTCGCCAGGACATGGCTATCCCGGCCTCCACGGAGACCCTGGCCTTGATCCGGGAGGGGATCACGGACTCGCGGTAGTCGGGGTCCTGGGCGTCGAACCACTCCCGGCAGGGCATGGACACGACCCGGGCGTTGATGCCCTGCGCGGCCAGCTGCGCCCGGGCCTGAACGGCCAGGGCGACCTCGGAGCCGGTGCCGATCAGGATCACGTCCGGTTCTGCGCCTCCGGGGGCCTGGGCCAGGACGTAGCCGCCGCGGGCGGTGCCCTCGGCGGAGGCGAACTTCTCGCCCTCGGCCTCGGGGTGGAGGTCCTCCCGGGCGAAGGTGGGCACGTTCTGGCGGGTCAGGGCGATCCCGGCCGGGCCGTGACGGTTCTCCAGCACCGTCCGCCAGGCGATGGCGGTCTCGTTGGCATCGGCCGGGCGGACCACGTCCAGGCCCGGGATCGCGCGCAGGGCCGAGAGCTGCTCGACCGGCTGGTGGGTGGGCCCGTCCTCGCCCAGGCCGATCGAGTCGTGGGTCCACACGTAGATGGCCGGGACCTTCATCAGCGCGCCCAGGCGCACGGCCGGGCGCTGGTAGTCGGAGAAGATCAGGAACGTCCCGCAGAACGCCCGGGTCTGGGAGGACATCACGATGCCGTTGACGATCGCCGCCGCGGCGTGCTCGCGGATCCCGAAGTGCAGCACCCGCCCGTAGGGGTCCCCGGACCACTTGGCCGTGGAACGGGCCGCCGGGATGAAGGACTTGGCGGACTCGATGGTCGTGTTGTTGGACCCGGCCAGGTCCGCCGACCCGCCCCACAGCTCCGGGAACGTGGCGGCGATCGCGTTGATGACCTTGCCCGAGGCCGCCCGGGTCGCCACGTCCGCCCCCGCCTCGAAGACGGGGAAGGCGTCCGCGTAGTTCTCGGGCAGTTCCTCGGCCCGGATCCGGTCGTAGAGGCTCGCCCGGTCGGGGTTGGCCTGACGCCAGGCGGAGAACTGCTCCTCCCACCGCGCCCGGACCTCCTTCATCCGATCCTGGATGCCCCGGGTGTGGGCGATCACCTCATCCTCCACCACGAAGGACTTCTCCGGGTCGAAGCCGAGGACCTCCTTGGTCGCGGCGACCTCCTCGGCCCCGAGCTTGGAGCCGTGGATGCCCCCGGTGTTCTGCTTGCCCGGGGCCGGGAACCCGATGACCGTGCGCAGGGCGATCAGCGAGGGCTTGGCGGTCTGCGCCTTCGCGGCGCGGATCGCCGCGTAGAGCTCGGCCACGTCCTCGACGTAGTCCCCGGACTTCGTCCAGTCCACCCGTGCCACGTCCCAGCCGTAGGCGGCGTAGCGGGCGCACACGTCCTCGGTGAAGGCCACGTCGGTGTCGTCCTCGATGGAGATGTGGTTGTCGTCGTAGATCACCACGAGATTGCCCAGCTCCTGGACACCGGCCAGCGAGGACGCCTCGGAGGTGATCCCCTCCTGCAGGTCCCCGTCGGAGGCGATCACGTACACCATGTGGTCGAAGGGAGAGCTCCCCGCGGCGGCCTCGGGATCGAGCAGGCCCCTCGTGTAGCGCTGGGCGTAGGCGAACCCGACCGCCGAGGCCAGGCCCTGGCCCAGCGGGCCGGTGGTGATCTCCACCCCGGTGGTGTGCCGGTACTCCGGGTGTCCCGGGGTCTTCGAGCCCCAGGTCCGCAGGGACGCGATGTCCTCGAGCTCCATCCCGTACCCGGACAGGAACAGCTGCAGGTACAGCGTCAGCGAGGTGTGGCCCGGGGAGAGGACGAACCGGTCACGCCCGGTCCACCGGTCATCGGTCGGGTCGTGGACCATCACCTTCTGGAACAGCAGATACGCCGCCGGCGCCAAGGACATCGCGGTCCCCGGATGCCCATTGCCCACCTTCTCCACCGCATCCGCCGCCAGCACCCGGACAGTGTCCACGGCACGCCGGTCGAGTTCGGTCCACGTCAGCTTCTGATCGAGATCGGTCACGAAAATCGGAGCCCTTTCTGCTGGGAGCCGCTGCCGTGCGCAGCGGACGCCGGTCGCCGACCGGCGGTCTGGGTCCAGCTTAGGTCACGCGTATTTCGGCTATGTGACCGTGGGCCCCGGCGAGGCGCCCGGATCACGATGGTCGCCGACTTCTCCCGGGCGGGGCGGAGCGGTGCCACGCGCTATGCTGTATAAGACCTTCTGCCGCGCCCGCGACCGCCGTGCCGACCCTCGCCGTGTCGGCGCCGTGACGTGTCGGGGCCTTCCTCGCGCACCCTGCGGGGGACACCACCGCAACCGGGAGCACTGATTCTGTGAACTCACTCGAGACGTCGGGAACCGTGGGGCGATCGGTCCTCGGCACCGTGCCCACGGGTGCGGCCGCGGCCTCCGGCCGCGAGGCACGGACGACGGTCTCCCGGAAGCTGCGGGCCTACGTGGCTCTCATGAAGCCGCGGATCATCGAGCTCCTCCTCGTCGCCACGGTCCCCACCATGATCTTCGCCCAGCAGGGCATGCCCAATTTCTGGCTCATCCTCAACACCCTCGTCGGTGGCACCCTCGCTGCAGGATCCGCGGGCGCGTTCAACTGCTACATCGACCGGGAAGAGGACCGGGTGATGCGGCGGACCGCCAAGCGCCCGCTCGTCACCGGCGAGGTCACCGACCGGGAGGCCCTCGTCTTCGCCTGGGTGCTCGCGGCCGTCTCCGTCGGCTGGCTCACCCTGGGCGTCAACCCGCTCGCCGGGGGACTGGGCGTGGTCGCCATCTTCCTCTACGCCGTCTTCTACTCGATCGTCCTCAAGCGCCGGACGGCCCAGAACATCGTCTGGGGCGGCGTGGCCGGGTGCATGCCCGTGCTGATCGGCTGGGCAGCGGTGACCGGCGGGCTGGACTGGCCGGCTCTCGTGCTGTTCCTCTTCATCTTCCTGTGGACCCCGCCGCACTACTGGCCCCTGTCCATGAAGTACGCCGAGGACTACTCGCGCGCCGGCGTGCCCATGCTCGGAGCCGTTGCCGGCGCCCGGACCGTCGGCAGCCAGGTGGTGCTCTACGCCTGGGCCACGGTGGTGTGCTCCCTGCTGCTCGTGCCCGTCGGCGGAGCCGGCTGGGTCTACGCCGCGACGGCGCTGGCCTCGGGCTCGTGGTTCGTGTGGCACAGTCACCGGCTGCACGCCCTCGCCATGGCCGGCCGGCCCACGGACAAGCAGGCGATGTACGTCTTTCACGGCTCGATCGCCTACATCACGTTCGTGTTCCTGGCTCTGGCCGTGGATCCCTTCGTGGGGGGACCGGTCATCTGACCCGGTGCCGGAGCCGAACCGTCCGGGCCGTTCGCCGAGATCCGTCCTTCGGCTGCCCGCGCCCATCTGCCGGACTCTGATGGTTCCACACGCTCCCCCTGCCTCCCGTCCGTGATCCCCCTCACGTCTTAGGGTGTCGGAGCCGGTGGGGATGATGGAGCATGACCACCACCGCTGATGCGCCGCGGGAGCCGGAGGAGCCCTTGTCGG
>NZ_JBISWL010000092.1:0-4223 GCF_044462265.1 Kocuria rhizosphaerae | reverse complement strand
CTGATATGTAGTCGATCTTGTCAAGAGGGCAGGGTGAAGCGGGGCACTCATTGATCGGTGGGTGCCCCGCTTCGTCGTTCATGGAGGGGTTGGGGTGATCTCTGCGGGCGTGTTGTCTCGACGCGTGGTCAGTCTGATATCCGCGGGTTGGTTACCGCATGACGCTGGTTTCGGCGCGAGGAGCGATGCTGGTCTGAGCTCGAGCGTGGCCACGAGGATCTCGTGACTGCTCACAGTCGAATCGCTGGTCTCCTCGGCGCGCGGCGCGCAGGAGATCTCCCGTGGCCGGGTCCGTGAACGGGTCTGTGGGTCATGCGTCCATGGTCGCCAGCGACCAGCACCAGCCGGCCATCTCTCGGGCGATCGCTGTGTTCGCGACCGTGTGACGCTTCTTGTGCTCGCTGAGCATGCTCCAGCGGTGATGCAGGCGCCTGTTGCCCGCATCGGCGCGTTCGGCCACGGCTGCCGGTGCCAGGGCCCACCGGTCCCGCATCGTCTTCCCCGGGCGGTACTGGGGCTTGTGGTGCCAGGCGGCCTCGATCAGCAACCGCCTGGCGTGGGCGTTGCCGGTCTTGGTGATCTGGCCCTGGGAGCGGGTTTGCCCGGAGGAGTGCTCCGAGGGCACCAGCCCCAGGTATGAGGCGATGTTCCGGCCCGTGAAGCGGTCCCAGTCGCCGATCTCCACCGCGAGAGAGAACGCGGTCAGGGTCGAGATCCCCCGCAGGCAGGCCAGACGCCGGGTGACCGTGGTCCACTCGGAGTCCTCGGCCAGCAGGAGGATCTGCGCGTCCAACCGGCACCGGCGGGCCAGGGCGTGGGCGACCGCGTCGTGGTAGTCGTCGAACACGATGCGTGAGACCTCGCCGAACACGGCGATGTCCTGGCGGGCCATCTGCTGCATCCAGGCCTCGTGCTTGCCGCTCCACGCCTCGCCGCCGGTGTAGACGTGGCCGTGGCGCAGGAGGAACTTCCCCAGCCGGTGACGGGCGCTCATCAGGTCCCGGCGCACGTCGTCCCTGGCCCGCACCAGGTCCCGTGCCACCTCGCGGGACCGGTCGGGAATCGTGACCTCGATGATGTCGTCGTTGCGGGCCAGTCGGGCCAGCAGCAGCGCGTCGTTCTTGTCGGTCTTGACCCTGTCACCGGAGGCCCGCAACAGCTTCGAGGGCGCCGCGACCTGGACCCGGTGGCCGGCCTCGATCAGGGTGCGGGCGAGTTCGTACCCGGTCGGTCCGGCCTCATAGGTCACCTGGACGGGGCCGTGCTCGCGGGCCAGAGCGTCGACGAACTCGCCCACCATGACGGTGTCAGCGCTGAGGGTCTGATGAATGATCTCGCCGGTCAGGCTGTCGATCGCGCAGGCCTTCACGCTGCGGGCATGGACATCCAGTCCCAGACTTGTACGCTCGGTGAACACCGGGGCCTCCTATGCATGTCGGCACCCCGACCCCGACCGGTCGGGGTGATCCACGTACTCTGCATAAGCGGGGCCCCGGCCACAAGACCCAGACGCCGCCTACACCCATAGCGTCTGAGCCCGACGCCCGATCGCGCCGCCAGATCCCGCGTCCCGGGCCCGCCGCCCGGGACACGGTCCCCGGTCCGTCGTTCCGGGACCGGTGCCGCCCGGTGCGACACCGGCGGCCCGCTCCCCCGCGCGCCGGGGCCGGTCTGCCCGGAGCCGGTCAGACGGATACCGTGGTGACCGGCAGGGACGAGTCCGCGGCGAAACCCAGGCCCGAGGGCTCGCGGCCCTCCGCGACCACGTGGGCCGCGAGCGCGGCCACCATGGCCCCGTTGTCGGTGCACAGGGACAGCTTGGGGACGACGAGGTCGATCCCGTGCGCGGCGCAGCGCTGGGCCGTCAGCTCCCGCAGCCGCGAGTTCGCCGCGACGCCCCCGCCCAGCAGCAGCGTTCCCAGCCCCTGCTCGGCGCAGGCGAGCACCGCCTTGCGCGTGACGACGTCGGCCACCGCCTCCTGGAAGGACGCCGCGACGTCCGGGACCGGGACCTGCTCACCGGCCGCCTCGTGGGCCTCCACGACGCGGGCCACCGCGGTCTTGAGCCCGGAGAACGAGAAGTCGTAGCGGTGCGGGCCGGGCCGGTCGGCGGAGCCCATGTACTTGCCCGCCGTCAGCCCCCGCGGGAACCGGTAGGCCGCCGGATCGCCTGATCGAGCGGCCGTGTCGATGGCCGGGCCGCCCGGGTAGGTCAGGCCCAGCACGCGGGCCACCTTGTCGTAGGCCTCGCCGGCCGCGTCGTCGATCGTGGCGCCCAGCAGACGCACGTCACGGCCCAGGTCGTCCACGGCGAGGATCTCCGTGTGTCCCCCGGAGACCAGCAGCGCCCCGAGGTCCCGGGGCAGCCCGTCCGCGAAGTCGTGCTCGAAGCCTGCCCCCTCCGCGCCCTCGAGCACGCCCACGGCAACGTGGGCCACCAGGTGGTTGACGGCGTACAGCGGTTTGCCCGTGGCCACGGCCAGAGCCTTCGCGGCGGCCACGCCGACCATGAGCGCGCCGGCGAGTCCGGGGCCGGAGGTCACGGCGATCGCGTCGAGGTCGTCGAGGCCCACGTCCGCCCGGTCCAGGGCCTCGCGCAGCGCCGGGACGAGCGCGTCCAGGTGCGCGCGGGAGGCGATCTCGGGAATCACCCCGCCGAAGCGGACGTGCTCGTCCATCGACGACGACACGACGTTGGCCAGCAGGGTCCGTCCCCGCACGATGCCCACGCCCGTCTCGTCGCACGAGGACTCGATGCCCAGCACGAGCGGCCCGCCGGTCACGAGCTCACCTCGGTGGCGTCGGTGCCGGCCGCGGTGTCGGCGGTGAGGTCGAGGCGCATCACCAGGGCGTCCCCGCCGTCGCGGTAGTAGCGGGGCCGGGTGTGGATGTGCTCGTAGCCGAAGCGGCGGTAGAGCCGCTGGGCCCGAGGGTTGTCGGCGCGGACCTCGAGCATGGCCTCCGTGGCGCCGAGCTCCCGGGCCTTCTCGTGCAGGGTGCGCAGCAGGGCGGAGCCGATCCCGTGTCCCTCGTGCTCCGGGACCACGGCCAGCGTCTGGACGTCGCCCACCGGCCGGATGCACATCAGTCCCGCGTAGCCGATGATCCTCCCGTCCTGCTCCGCCACCCAGTACCAGCAGACGGGCTGGGCGATCTCGGCCTCGAACATGTCGAGGGGCCAGGCGTCGCGGGGGAAGAGCCGCTGCTCGAGGCCGTGCACCAGGGGCAGGTCCTGGGGTGTCATCCGGCGCACCGTCCAGGGAGCGGCGCTCACGCGAGGGCCCTCTTCCGGGCGCCGGGGACCTTCGCGTCGGACTCCCGGAGGTACAACGGGGTCGTGTCCGCACCCAGCGCCTCACCCCGGTCGAGCCGGCGGACCGCGGCGAGCCCCAGCGACGACGCCGTCGGCTGCGCCTCGCCGAACTCCCGCACCGGTCGGGCGAGCCGATCCGCGTAGAGCCCCGCGCCGCGCCCGTAGGCGGGCAGCGCCGGCAGCTGTTCCGCCGCGGCCACGCCGGGCCCTCCGACGAGTCGGGGACCGTCCTGCCCGGTGGCGAAGCGGGCCCAGTAGACCTCCCGGCGCCGGGCGTCGGTGAGCACGAGGAACTCCGGATGCCCGGCGCCCCGGGCCGCCCTGTCCGCGTCCTGCGCCAGGGCCTCGAGGCTCATGAGGCCGTGCAGCGGCACGTCCCACGCGAAGGCCAGTGCCCGCGCCGTGACGATCCCGGCCCGCAGCCCCGTGAACGGACCGGGGCCGGTGCCCACGAGCACCCCGTCGAGATCGGTGGCCGCGAGGCCGCGGTCGGTCAGCAGGCGCTGGACCGCCGGCGCCAGGACCTCGGCGTGCGAGCGGGTATCGGGGCTGGTGAAGGATCCCAGGACCTCCCCCGCGCCGCTCACGAGGGCGGCGGAGGCGACGGCGGAGGAGTCCAGGCACAGGAGAAGCACCCGACCAGTCTAGGCGCCCGCGCCGGAGCCCGTCTGCCCGGACCGGTCCCGTCCACGGAGCCGCGCCGGGACACGTCGCTGCGGCCGGATCCGGCGATCCTCTTCACCCGGGGCGCGGAAGACCGCACGGACCACCCGTTCGCCCAGGCCTGAGGGCGAGGACACGACCTCCATCTGTGGTCCCCCTCACGTCTTAGGGTGTCGGAGCCGGTGGGGATGATGGAGCATGACCACCACCGCTGATGCGCCGCGGGAGCCGGAGGAGCCCTTGTCGG
>NZ_JBISWL010000091.1:0-12975 GCF_044462265.1 Kocuria rhizosphaerae | reverse complement strand
CGGTCGATCTCCACGACGGAGCGCAGGACGGTGCCGGCCTTCATCTTGGCGAAGGCCTCCTCGACGTCGCCCAGGCCGATGCGCTCGGTCACGAAGCCGTCCAGGTCCAGCCTCCCCAGCCGGTACTGGTCCACGAGCATGGGGAAGTCGCGGGAGGGCAGGGTGTCGCCGTACCAGGCGGATTTGATCGACCCCCCGCGCCCGAAGACCTCGTCCAGGGGGATCTCCCAGGTCGTGCCCGGGGCCGGGACCCCGACCAGCACCATCCGCCCGGCCAGGTCCCGGGCCTCGAAGGCCTGCTGGAACGTCGCGGCGATGCCCACCGCGTCGATCACCAGGTCCGCCCCGTTCCCGCCGGTGAGGGCCTTGATGGCCTCGACCGGGTCCTGCTGCCGGGAGTTGACGGTGTGGGTGGCCCCGAACCGCTGGGCGGTGGCCAGCTTCTCGTCGTCGAGGTCCACGGCGATGATCGTCGTCGCCCCGGCCAGCTGGGCCCCGGCGATCGCTGCCGCCCCGACCCCGCCGCAGCCGATCACGGCCACCGACTCCCCGCGCTGGAGGGCACCGGTGTTGAGCACCGCCCCGATCCCGGCCATCACCCCGCAGCCCAGCAGCCCCACGGCCGCGTACTGCTCGGGGGCCAGCTCGGCCTCGATCTTGGTGCACTGCCCGGCCGCGACCAGGGTCTTCTCCGCGAAGGAGCCGATGCCCAGGGCCGGGGACAGCGGCGTGCCGTCGGCCAGGGTCATCTTCTGGGTGGCGTTGTGGGTGGCGAAGCAGTACCAGGGCTGCCCCTTGGCGCAGGCCCGGCACTGCCCGCACACCGCCCGCCAGTTCAGGATCACGTGATCGCCCACGGCGACCTCGCTCACCCCCTCCCCGACCGCGGCGACCACCCCGGCGGACTCGTGGCCCAGCAGGTAGGGGAAGTCGTCGCCGACCCCGCCCTGCACGTAGTGGTGGTCGGTCTGGCACACCCCGCAGGTGAGCACGTCCACCAGCGCCTCCCCCGGACCGGGGTCCGGGACCAGGATGGTCTCGACGGTGGCGGGGGCGTTCTTGGCCTTCACGACGACGGCTCTGACCTCGTGCATGGGTGTGGACCCTTTCTGCGGACGACGGAACGGTTCCGGTGCGGAACACCGGTCCCAGTCTAGGGAAGGCCGCCCTCGGCGGTGGTCCGGCGCAGGAACTCCACCGCCCGCTTCCGCGCCGTCCCCGCCGTGAGGGCGTCGACGTGGTCGCGGCCGGGCACCAGGAGCAGCCGCGTGGTGGCGTCGAGCGGGCGGCACCGGGCCAGCTGCTCGGGATCCGCCCACGCGTCGCGCGCCCCCGCGAAGAGCAGAGCGGGCTGGGCGGGAGCCTCCCGGCCCGGTGCGAAGGGCTCGGCGCCGAGCAGCCGGGCGAACTCGGCCCAGCGGCGCACCTGTGCGGGATCGCCGGCCGCGGCGGTCCGCGCGGCGGCGAAGGCCCGGGCGTCGGGGTGTGCGTCGGGATCGCCCGCCAGGGCCCGTCCCAGTTCGGCCAGCCGGTCCCGCGGCCCGAGGCCGCCGAGAACGAGCGAGCTGACCCGGGAGGACCGTGCCGCGGCCGACCAGGCCAGCTGCGCCCCCACGGAGTAGCCGACGACCGGAACGGGGACGTCCACACCGTCGAGGAGCCGGCGGATCGCCTCGACCAGCCCGGCGCGCGAGGTCCCGGCCGGGACGGGCGCGGCTCGCGGCCCGTGGCCGGGAAGGTCCACGCCCAGCGGCCGGAAGCCCGCGCGCTCGAGATCACGCGCCCACCCCGTGCGCACCCATCCCGACGAGGCCGACGCGGTGAGTCCGTGGATCAGCACCACGGGATCGCCGCGCCGGTGCTCGCCGAGGTCTGTGAGCTCCACGTCCTGGGGTTCCACCGGTGCCGGCGCCCGGGGGTCAGGAACCGGGGGCCGAGCGGCTCGTGTGCTCGGGGGTGCGGTCGGGGTGACCGTCCTCGTTCCGGCCGCGGGAGTAGTCGATGTGCTCGTTGTCCAGGCGCAGCTTGCGCCCCAGATCGACGAGCTTGTCCCACTTCTTCTCCTTCTTGTCGACGCCGCGGGTGTCCCGCGGCGGGAGCTGGATCGTCTTCTCGGCCTTGATGCCCCCCTGGAGCTGGCGGCCCCGCTCGATCTCGGCGTCGATCTCCGCGCCGAGCAGCAGGACGTTGTTCATGATCCACAGCCCCAGCAGGAGGACGATGACGGAGCCGATGATGCCGTAGGTGGCGTTGTAGGAGGAGAAGTTGCTGACGTAGAAGGCGAACGCCGCGGCGGCCAGGGCCGCGACCAGCAGGGCGACGATCGAGCCCATGCTGATCCAGCGGAACTTGGGCTGCTGGACGTTGGGCGTGAAGTAGTAGAGCACGGCGATGAGGGCGATCGCGAGAGCCACCACGACCGGCCACTTGGCGATGTTCCACACGGTCACCGCGGTGTCGCCGAGGCCCACGAGGTCGCCCACCCACTGGGCGATGCCGCCGGAGATGATGATCATGAGCATGATCAGCACCACGATCAGGACCAGCATGAGGGTCACCAGGATGTTCATGGGCCGGAGCTTCCAGATCGGCCGCCCCTCCTCGACCTCGTAGATGCGGTTCATGGCCCGCCCGAACGCGCCGGTGTAGCCGGAGGCGGTCCACAGCGCGCCGAGGATACCGGTGATCAGGGCGAGCCCGGCCCCGGTGCCCGTGGTGAGCTTGTTGATCGGTCCCTCCAGCAGGGTCACGAGCTCGGCCGGTGCGTACTGTTCGAGGAAGCCGGTGATCGCCCGCGTCGTGGCCTCGCCCTGGCCGAACACGCCGAGCAGGGAAACGATCGCCAGGAGCGCCGGGAAGAGGGAGAGCACCGCGAAGTACGTCAGCGACGCGGCGAGGTCGGTGCAGTCGTCCTTGGAGAACTCCGACAGGGCACGTTTGACGACGTAGCCCCAGGACGGCTTCTTCAGCTCGGTGGGGCTGTCCGGCTTGCGGGGATCCTCGGGGTCGGGTGAGGTGCGCTGCTTGGAGCGGCTGTCCTGGCTGGTGTCCTGGGCCATGCTGCGTCCTTCGCTCTCGGCCGCCGGTCGCGGGCGGCAGGTGTGGGGGATGTCTCGGGCATCAGTGTACTGATGAATGCCTGCGTGGGGGACAATGGACGGGGGGCCGGCCGCCGCCAGCCCCGTGTCCCACCAGATCAGGAGGCCCTTCGTGCCCAACCCCCACCGGACCGTCTCCGCGGAGGTCGACTTCGTGTCCGAGACGGAGCACCTCGCGGTGTTCTCCATCGCCGCTGCCCGCACCGGCGCGGCCCGGCCGGGGGAGCGGTTGCGGCTGCGGGTCGACGGCGAGGACGTCCCGCTCGACGAGACGGAGGACCTGCACGGCACCCGGCTGCACCTGGCGCGGGTTCCGGGCGGCACGCGGTGCACCGTCTCCTACCGGCTCGAACTGCACGGCCCGGCCGGTGCCACGGCTCCCGCGGACGCCGTGGACGTCGTGCGCTACACGCGGCCGAGCCGCTTCTGCCCGTTCGACGAGATGGCCGGCACGGCGGCCGCGCTGTTCCCGGGGGCCCGCGCGGACGACTACGGGACGCTCCAGAGGGTCCGGGACTGGGTGCACGAGAACCTGGACTACGTCGCCGGTTCCTCGACGGCCACGGACAACGCGGTGCACACGTTCCTCACCCGTCGCGGTGTGTGCCGTGACTACGCGCACCTGCTCATCACGCTGCTGCGGGCACTCGGGGTTCCGGCCCGGCTCGTCTCCGTGTACGCCCCCGGCCTGTCCCCCATGGACTTCCACGCGGTGGTGGAGGCCTGGCACGAGGGCACCTGGTACGTCCTCGACGCCACGGGGCTGGCCGCCCGCTCGCAGTTCGTCCGGATCGCCACGGGCGCCGACGCCGCGGAGACCGCGTTCATGACGACGCTGGGCGGAGCCATCACCCTGGGACGGATGCGGGTCTCGGCGGACTCCTCCGAGACCGCCGAGGAGGACCCGGCCGCGCAGGTCGTCCTGCCCCTGTAGGTCCGGGCTGCCGGGGCCGGGCTGCCGGGTCGGGGACGCGGCACGCCCCCGGCACCGCCCCGGCCACTCGGCCCGGGCGGGCTCAGAGAGAGCTGACGGCCTGGCGCAGCCGGTCCGAGAGACGCGTGAGGATCACCATCTCCTCCGGATCCAGGCCCGCCGACATCAGCTCGTGGACGTGCACCCGGAACTGCTCGGCGATCTGCACCTGCACGGCGCGCCCCGAGTCGGTGAGCCGGATCCGCAGACCCCTCAGATCCTGCGGATCCTGCCACCGGTGCACGAGGCCCTTGAGCTCGAGGCGTTCGAGCATCCGGCTCAGGCTGGACTGGGTGAGCAGCACGTACTCGTTGAGCTCGTTGAGCCGCATGCCCCCCTCCGCCGAGCGCGAGAGGTTGAACAGGACGTCGAACTCGCGGGCCGTGAGCTCCGCGAACTCGGGTTGGCGCTGGAGACGCCGCATGACCGTCACCTGGGCCCTGTAGAGGGCTTCCCAGGCGTCGGCGCTGATCTGCACACGATCTGTTTCTCTGCGGGTCACAGTCCAATGCTACGACCCGGTCACATGGACGGACCGGGAGAAAATGTCCCCCCTTAGGGGGAGCCGCCGTGCCCGCGAACCCCGCCGTCGGCCCGTTGTGGTACCTATCACCTTCCTGACCAGGAGCTACTCCCGGGGACTGCGGCGGGCCGCAGGTGCGGTCCCGTGCAGGCACAGGCATTTCCTTCAGCGAATGTCCACGGAAGAGTGCACGAGCCGCGGGCCCGGCACGCGTCGGGCCGGGAACGCCCGCGCCGCCGGCGCGGGGGCGGAGGCCTCAATGACCGCCGTCGGTGCGCCGGGCGATGCGCTCCTCCCGGGCCGCGTGCCGGCGCTCCTTGCCGGCCTCCACCAACCGGTACAGGACCGGGACGAGCACCAGGGTCAGCAGCGTCGAGGAGATCAGCCCGCCGATCACGACGACGGCCAGGGGCTGGGAGATGAAGCTGCCCCGCCCGGTGAGCCCGAGCGCCATCGGAGTCATGGCGAGGACCGTGGCCAGGGCCGTCATCAGGATGGGCCGCAGCCGGCGGGCCGCGCCCTTCTCGATCGCCTCCGCCAGGGCCATGCCGTGCCCGGGGCCCCGGTACTGGTTGACGAGGTCGATGAGGACCACCGCGTTGGTCACCACGATGCCCACCAGCATCAGCACACCCACCAGGGACGCCAGGCCGAGGGGAACGCCCGTCGCCAGCAGCGCGAGCACGGCGCCCGTGGCCGCGAAGGGGATGGAGACGAGCAGGATCAGCGGCTGGGCCAGCGACGTGAAGGTCGCGACGAGCACGACGTAGACGATGGCGATGGCGGCGAGCACCGCGAGCCCCAGCCGGCGGAACGTGGTCTCCTGCTCGGTCGCGGCCCCGCCGAGTTCCGCGGCCGCCCCCGGCGGCAGGTCGGTGACGGCGAGGGCCTCCCGGACCGCCGAGCTCGTCCCGCCGAGGTCGTCGCCGGCCGGTGTCACGGCCACGGTGGCCGTGCGCTGGTCGTTGCTCGACGTGATGGTCTCCACGGCCAGGGTCTCGTCGACCCGGGCGACGTCATCGAGGCGCACCGTGCCGCCGGTAGCCGGCACGGGCAGCGCCCGCAGGGCCCCGACGTCCTCGACCTCGCGGCCCTCCCCGACGGTCACGGGCACCGAGTTCGCGTCCAGGTCGATGGAACCGGCCGGGAGGGGGTTGACGGTTCCCGCGAGCGCGGCCGTGACCTGCTCCTCGGTCAGCCCGCGCGCGGCGGCCGCCGCGCGGTCGACGGTGACGACGACGGTGGGCTGGGTCGCCGCGAGGTTGGAGGAGACCTGGGCGGCGGAGTCGATCCCGCGCATCGCCGCGACGACGGCGTCCTCCGCGGCCTCGAGCGAGGGCTGGTCGGGGGCGGTGACCGAGATCTCCACGTCGCTGCTGGTGAACCCCCGCGCCCCCTGGACGGTGAACTGCCCGGCGCCCTCCAGCCGATCCAGCCGTTGGCCCACGGACCGCCGCAGCTGCGCCTGGTCGTGCCCGGCGTCCGTGGTGACCGAGAAGGTGGCGCTGTCGGTGCCGCTGCCGGGGAGGAACGCCGAGAGGCCCCCGCCGGTGCCCATGGTCACCTGGACGTCCTCGATGCCCTCGGTTGCGGCGAGCACGTCCTCGGCACGGGCGGCCTGCGCGGACGTGACCGCGAGCGCGGTTCCCGGCGACAGCTGCTGCTCCACGGTCAGGGTGTTCTGCCCGGTGTCGCCGAGCAGGTTGGTCGGCAGCACGGGCAGCAGCGCGGCCGTGCCGCCGAGCACGACGAGGCTGACGCCCAGCGTGGC
This sequence comes from Kocuria rhizosphaerae, assembly GCF_044462265.1. Lineage (NCBI taxonomy): Bacteria > Bacillati > Actinomycetota > Actinomycetes > Micrococcales > Micrococcaceae > Kocuria > Kocuria rhizosphaerae. The sequence continues at coordinate 6,610 of NZ_JBISWL010000091.1, read as the reverse complement.
CCAGGGGTGGCGCTGGGTGCCGCGCAGCACGGGAAGGTAGCCGGCCTCGAGCCGTGTCGTCCGGGGGCGGGCCGCCGCCCAGGGCGCACGGCGGGCGCGGGCCCGGGCGAGGCGGGGGTCGCGCAGGAACCAGTAGGCCAGGACCGGGACGATGGTCAGGGCGACGACGAGCGAGGACAGCAGCGCGATGGTCGTGGTGAGCGCGAAGGGCCGGAACAGCTCGCCGGTCACGTCCCCCACGAAGGCGATGGGCACGAAGACGGCCACGGTGATGAGGGTCGAGGCGGTGATGGCCCCGGCCACCTCGCGCACGGCGGTCAGGACGGCCCGGGACCGGGCGCCGGCCGGGTCGCGCGCGAGGTCCACGGTCCCGTAGTGACGCTTGATGTTCTCGATCACCACGATGGAGTCGTCCACGACGCGACCGACCGAGAGGGTGATCGCGGCCAGGGTCAGCAGGTTCAGCGAGTAGCCCAGGGCGTTGATCCCGATGAACGTGGCCAGCAGCGAGAGCGGGATCGAGACGGCCGTGACGAGGGTCGAGCGCAGCGACGCCAGGAACACCAGGATCACCAGGACGGCGAACCCGAGGCCGAGCAGCCCCTCGACGGTCAGGTCCTCGATGGACCGCTCGATGTAGGGGGCCTGGTCGAAGACGACCGTGATCTCCGCGCCGTCGCCCAGCTGCTCCTCGAGCTCGGGGATCGCCTGCTGGACGGCGTGGGAGATCGCCACGGTGTCCCCGTCCGGGGTCTTGGTGACGGACACCGCGAGCGTCGGCTCGCCGTTGGTCCGGGTGATCGAGGTCTGAGCCTGGTCGGCGAGCGACACCTCGGCGACCTCGCCGACGGTGACGGGGTCCGTGCCCGCGTCCTGCCCGTTCGGCAGGGGCACGTCCGCCACGGCCCGCAGGGAGTCCAGCGGGGAGCCGGCCTGGACGGGAAGGGTGGTGGCGCCGTCGTCGACGGTGCCCACGGGCACGAGCCCTCCGCTCTCCTCGAGGGCGGTGCGGATGTCCGCCGGTGTCGATCCGGTGCGTCCGAGGGCGGCCGGATCCGGCAGGACGCGCACGACCTGCTCCGGGGCGCCCGTGACCTCGGCCGAGCGGACGCCCTCGATCCGCTGGAGCTCGGGGACCGCCAGCCGCTCCAGGTCCGCGCCGAGCGCGCTGAGCCCGGTGCCGGAGGCCACGGCCAGGTAGACGATCGGGAGGTCCGCCACGGAGCCGGCGAAGGCGGTGGGCTCCACGTTCTCGGGCAGCTGCGGGCGGAGGTTGGAGACGGCCCGCTCGACCTGGTTGCGCGCCCGGTCCAGGTCCGTGCCGTACTCGAAGTCGAGCCGGATGCTCGAGAGCCCGCCGCGGGAGGTCGAGGTCGAGCTCTCGAGCCCCTCGACGATGTTCAGCGCCCGCTCCAGCGGCCGGCCCACCTGCTCGTCGACCACTTCGGCGGAGGCTCCCGGCATGGCGGAGACCACGCTGATCGCCGGGATCTCCAGGGACGGGATCAGCTCCTGCTTCATGGACCGCAGGCTCAGCACCCCGAAGAGGGCCACGAACACCGTGAGGAGCACGATCAGGGCACGGTTGGCCATGGACGTGCGGGCGAGGTGGAACACTCGGGCTCCTCGACGGAGGGGTGAAGAGGCGGGACGGGAGGCGTGCGCGGCCGGGGCCGGACGCGGTCCAGCGTATCCGCCCGCTCCGACACGGCCCCGGGGCGGGACACCGGGCGGCCGTGCCGGGGGACGGCGCGGGGGCCCGGTCCGTGCGGTCCGGGCCCCCGCGAGCGGTGCGCCGCCTCAGCCGATGCCGAGCACCCGGGCGGTGCGGCCCATGACCTCGTCGGCGAGATCGGGGTGGTCGTCGAGCTTGACCCCGTAGGAGGGCACGAGCTCCTTGAGCCGGGACTCCCATCCGGACATCCGCGCCGGGAAGGCCTTGGCCAGCAGGTTCAGCATGATGGGCACGGCCGTCGAGGCCCCCGGGGAGGCGCCCAGCAGACCGGCGATGGACCCGTCCGCGGCGGCGATGAGCTCCGTGCCGAACTGCAGCACGCCGCCCTTCTGCGGGTCGCGCTTCATCACCTGGACGCGCTGCCCCGCCTCGACGAGCTCCCACTGCGAGCCGTCGGCCGTCGGGTAGAACTGCCGCAGGGCCTCGACCCGCTGCCGCTTGGACTTGGTGAGCTCACCGAGCAGGTACTTCACGAGGTCGAGGTTGGCCAGCCCGGCCCTCGTCATCGGGTAGATGTTGTGCGCGCGCACGGACCGGGGGAGGTCCAGGAACGACCCCTGCTTGAGGAAGTTCGGCTTGAACCCGCCGTAGGGCCCGAAGAGCAGGGCGCGCCGGCCGTGCTCGTACCGGGTGTCCAGGTGCGGGACGGACATGGGCGGGGCGCCCACGGAGGCCTGGCCGTAGACCTTCGCGTTGTGCTGGGAGGCCACGGTCTGGTCCGTGTTGCGCAGCCACAGGCCGGAGACGGGGAACCCGCCGTAGCCCTTGGCCTCGCGGATCCCGGACTTCTGCAGCAGGTGAAGGGCGCCACCGCCGGCGCCCACGAAGACGAACTTCGCGCGCACGAGCCGGTGGTCCTCGGAGTTGAGCCGGTTCTTCACGCGGGCCACCCACGTGCCGTCGCCCTGGCGGTCGAGGTCGACCACCTGACGGCCGTGGCGCACGACCCCGCCCCTGGACCGCAGGTGGGCGACCTGCTGGCGGGTGAGCTCCCCGAAGTCCACGTCGGTGCCCTCGGGGGACCAGGAGGCGGCCACGCGTCCCGCGCCGCGCCCGTGCATGGTCAGCGGCGCCCACTCGGCGATCTTCTCCCGGTCCTCGGAGTACTCCATGCGCTCGAAGAGCTTGTGCGGCTTCAGCGCCTCGTAGCGGCGCCGGAGGTAGTCGCTGTGGGCGTCGCCGAAGACGAGGGACATGTGGGGGACGGGGTTGATGAAGGAGCTGGGGTCGTCCAGCTTCCCCTCGGCGACGAGGGACGCCCAGAACTGCCGGGAGAGCTGGAACTGCTCGTTGATGCTCAGGGACTTCGACGGATCGACGGAGCCGTCGGGGGCCTGCGGGGCGTAGTTCAGTTCGCAGAGGGCGGAGTGACCGGTGCCGGCGTTGTTCCAGACGTGGGAGCTCTCGGCGCCGACCTCGTCGAGGCGCTCGAGCAGCATGACGTCCCACCCGGGCTCGAGCTCCTTGAGGAACACGCCCAGGGTGGCGCTCATGATGCCCCCGCCGATCAGGAGGACGTCGGTCGATTCCGTGGTCTGAGGTGATGTCACAGTCGCTGCTCCCGTAGAACGCACGGCGCTCCGGTGCGCCGGTGGATGGTCGGGAACAGACTAACGCTCCGTCCGTGCCTTTCCGTAAACGCCCGCGGTGCCGCCGGTGCCCGCGGTGCCGCCGGTGCCGGCGGTCGCCCGGACCGGGGTCAGGTCCCGGGCGTCAGCCGCACCCGGTTGAACTCCTCGAAGCCCGTGGAGGTCAGCGGGAAGGACGCCACGGACCCGCCCACGGCCACCGCCGAGATGGGGTGGGCCAGGGGGACGGCCGGCAGGAGGCGGGAGACCCGGTCGTTGATCGAGGCGTACGCGCTGGACCGCTCCTCGTCGTCGGACAGGGCCGCCGCCCGGCCCACCGCGCTGAACAGCGTGGTGTCCTGCAGCCCGAACTCCCCGTGCGGGGAGCCGAAGAGGCTGGCCATGAAGTAGTCGGGGTCCCGGTACCCGCCGCCCACGCCCAGCAGGTGCAGGGCGTGGTCCGCGCCGGGGTCCTGGACGCGCTCCAGGTACCCGTCGGACCAGTCCACCGGGACAGGATCGATCACGAACCCGGCGCGGACCAGCTGCGCGGCGATGTCGGCGTAGATCTTCTCCGGTTCCTGCATGTAGGTGCGGGACGTGTTGCGGGGGTAGTAGAAGCGCAACGGCTCGCCGTCGTAGGAGGACTCCTCGAGCAGCTCCTGGGCCCGCTGGGGGTTGTACGACGGCACCCGCAGGTCGCTCCCGTCCATGGCGAAGCGGGCGGGCAGGAACTGGTTGGCCACGCGCGTGCCGTCCGGGTAGTGCTCGCGCACGATCGCTCCGCGGTCCACGGCCGAGGCGATCGCGGCCCGCACCTGCGGGTCGTCGAGGGGGGCCACGGCCTGGTTGATCCCCAGGTAGGACACCGAGTACGGGTCCCGCTGCAGCACCTGCACCCCCTCCCGGGCGAGCGGGGCGAAGGAGTCCAGGCCCACCTGGTCGTACGCGTCGACCTCGCCCAGGTGCAGGGCGACGTAGCGCAGCTCCGGCTCGGCGATCGTGCGGAACTCGAGGGTCCCGATGTCGCCGAGCGCGCCCCAGTAGTCGGGGTTCGCCTCGAGCACCACGTGCGTCCCGTCGCCGGACACGTAGCGGAACGGACCCGTGCCCACGGGGTGCGTTCGCTGGGTCCCCGCGGCGAGCGCGGCCGGGGAGCCCATTCCGAACGCGGGGTGCGTGAGGGCCCGCAGCAGGGGGATGTACTCGGCGGTGAGGGTCAGCACCACCGAGGAGGGAGTCCGCGCCGTGCAGTCCTCGTACAGCGGGTCGGCGCCCGGAGCGCCGGTGCGGAGCACGATCTCGAACGGCGTCCGCCCGTCCTCGGCGGCCATCGCCGCCCAGCGCGCGAAGTTGGCGCACACCGCGGCGGCGTCGAGCGGGGTTCCGTCGTGGAAGGTGACGCCCCGGCGCAGCTCGAACGTGTAGGAGCGGCCGTCCTCGGATCGTTTCCACGAGGTCGCGAGGGAGGGCACCGGCGCACCCGTGGACGGGTCGGCCGAGACGAGTCCCTGGAGGATCTGGGTCGAGATGCGCGAGGTCTCCAGCGTGCTCACCTCGGCGGGGTCCAGGGTGGGCGCCGCCGCGGCGTTCGCGAACACGAAGTCCCGGGTGGGCATCTCGCGGGTGGGGTCGTCACCGGGGCCGTCGCCGCCCTCCGGGGCGCACGCGGCGAGCCCGAGGAGCGCCGCCGTGAGCGCGAGGGCTGCCGCGGTGCGGGGAATTCGCCTGGGCGCCATGGGTCCTTCGCTGCCTCGCCGGTTCGGTGGTCGGTGTCGTGGTCCCGCCGGGGCCGTCGCCGGGGCGGCTCCGGGAGGGTGCCCCGGGCCGCCCCGTGCGCGAGGCGGGACTCGAACCCGCACGCCGGTCAAAGCACAGGAACCTAAATCCTGCGTGTCTGCCAGTTCCACCACTCGCGCCGGGCCCCTCCGGGCCCGGGCTCATCCTAGCGTCAGCCCGCGAGCCCGAGGTCGCGGCGCAGCTTCGCCACGTGCCCGGTCGCCTTGACGTTGTACTGCGCGAGCTCGACGTCGCCCTCGGGGCCGACGACCACGGTGGAGCGGATGATCCCCTCGTAGGTCCGGCCGTAGTTCTTCTTCTCGCCCCACGCGCCGTAGGCCTCGGCGACCCGGTGGTCCTCGTCGGAGAGGAGCGGGAACGTCAGCGACTGCTTCTCCGCGAACGACGCGAGCGACTCCGGGCTGTCGGGGGAGACGCCCAGGACGGCGAAACCGTCCGCGGTGAAGCGCTCCAGGCTGTCGCGGAAGTCGCAGGCCTGCGTGGTGCACCCCGGCGTGTCGGCCTTCGGGTAGAAGTAGACGATCGTCCGGCGCCCGCGCAGGTCGGCGAGGGAGACCGGGCGGCCCGCGGCGTCGGGAAGGGTGAAGTCCGGTGCCTGCTGGCCGGGTTCGAGACGTGCTGCCATGACGTGGTCCTCCGTGGTGCTCGGGGTGTGGTGGTCGGTGGGGCGGCCGCTGCGGCGCGTGCCGCCGTGGACGTACGATACCGCCGGTTCCGGGGTGCCGGCCGCCGGCCGGCGCGGTCCGGGGCGGGGGCGGCCGGGGAATTGCTCATCAGTTTGCTTAGCATGGTGCTGTATTCCGTGTGGCGGATCGGTAGACTGCTTTGCATGCCTTTCACCACACAATGGCCGACCAACCGACTGCTCTCGACCGCGGCGCGGCTCGTGGAGCACGCGTGGAACGAGCGCCTGGCCACGCTCGGCGTGACGCACGCGGGCGTGATGGCCCTGGACGTCCTCCGGACGGCCGGGAGCATGACGCAGGCCCAGCTCGCGCAGCGCGTCAGGGTGCAGGCGCAGACCATGGGCAAGACCCTGCACCGGCTCGAGCTCCACGGGCACGTCACCCGCTCCAAGAACGTCCGGGACCGGCGCAGCCACCTCGTCGCGATCACCCCCGAGGGCGAGCGCGTCCTCGAGGCGGCCACCAAGCTCGAGGACGAGCTCGTGGGGCACGGGCTGCTCACGGACGAGAGTCTGCGCCGTACCCTGGCGGACATCATCACGACCCTCGGCGGCGCACGCTGGAAGCTGCGCGTGGAGCCGGACGGAACCGTCAGCGACGCCGGTTCCCCGGACGCCACCCTGCCCGGGGGTGCGGGGGACACCGCACAGACGCTGTCCCCGACGGACACGCCCTCCTGACCGTCCCGCGCCGCCGGCCCGGTGGTGGAAGGCTCGGGCCGGCGGTCGCCGCAGGGTGCGCCGGCGGTCGGGGTGGAGGTGTCCGGCCCGTTCGCGCGGCGACGGCACGGCTGAGGACACGCCAATGGCACAGGGCCCCGG
>NZ_JBISWL010000090.1:0-5122 GCF_044462265.1 Kocuria rhizosphaerae | reverse complement strand
GCCGCCTCGTCGGCGGCCGGGGCCCTGTGCTGTGGTGCGCCCCCTCGGACTCGAACCGAGAACCCATTGATTAAGAGTCAATTGCTCTGCCAATTGAGCTAGAGGCGCGGGTGGTGCGGCCAGAACACTAGCACGACGGCGGTCCGCGGACCGAATCGTGCCGGCCGGGCGCCGCCGGCTCCTGCCTCGCAACGAGAGAACACTCTACCACCTCGCCACCGCTTGTCCATTTGGCGTCCTGCCGTGCGGGGCCCGGCGTCTACCATGGCGGTCATGGCTTCCGCACCGGCGTCCGCGACCGTCCCCCTGACCGAGCTGCGGGTGGTCTCCCTCCCGGAGCAGGACCTCGTCGACCACCTGGCCGGGCGCGTGCCCGCGTTCCGGTGCGTGCTGTGGGACATGGTCGGCGAGCCGGAGGGTGCGCGCGCGGACGAGATCGACGTCGCGGTCACCCCGTACTTCGGCGGGCCGTGGATCCGGGCCCTTCCCCGGGCGACCCGGCTGAAGCTGCTGCAGCTGCAGAGCACCGGCTTCGACGGGGTGCCCGAAGCGGTCGGCCCCGACCTGGCCCTGGCCACGGCCGGGTGGGTGCACGCGGCCGGCACCGCCGAGCTCGCCGTCGGTCTCGTGCTGGCGGCCCAGCGCGGGATCGACCGCGCGGTGCTGCAGCAGCGCGACGGCCTGTACCGGCGCTTCTGGAGCCGCTCGCTGGCCGACAGCCGGGTGCTCGTGCTGGGCGCGGGCGAGATCGGCACGGCCGTGGCCGACCGGCTGCGCCCGTTCGAGGTCGAGCTCACCCGCGTCGCCTCCCGGGCCCGCACCGACGAGCAGGGCCCCGTGCACGGGGTGGACGAGCTGCCCGGGCTGCTCGGGCGGACCGACGTGCTCGTCGTGACGCTGCCCGCCAGTCCGGCCACCGGCGGTCTCGTGAACGCCGAGATGCTCTCCCGGCTCCCCGACGACGCGCTCGTGGTCAACGTGGGCCGCGGTCGCGTGGTCGACACCGCGGCGCTCACCGCGGAGGTGGTCTCCGGCCGGCTCCGCTGCGCCCTCGACGTCGTGGAGCCGGAGCCGCTGCCCGCCGACCACCCCCTCATGCGGGCGCCCGGCTCGATCGTCACCCCGCACACCGGGGGCTCCAGCGACTCGTACCGGCCACGCCTGCGGCGACTCCTGGAGGAGCAGCTCCGGCGGCTCGCGGCGGGGGAGCGGCCGCTGTTCCTGCAGCAGCCGGGCCGCCTCCGGCTCCCGCCCGCGCTCTGAAGCCACCCCGTGGCTCGTCTCACATCGTGGAACCGGGCGTCCGGTGTTTGACACACCCGCGCGCGCGGCGGAGCATGGGAGCATGCAACTCAGCCACGGTGTCGTCCAGCTCACGGTACGCGTCCTCGTCGGACGCGGGGCCTGAGCCGACGACCGGTCGAGCGCACGGGCCCTGTCGCACCTCCCGGTGCCGCGAGGGCCTTTTTTCTTGCCCGGCACGGGAGCGGTGACCCGGACCGGACCAGAACCACCGAGACCACGAAGGACTGCTGACATGACCAAGGGACAGCCGATCAGCCCGGCGCTGATGGCCACCAAGCGCGCGGAGACCGCCGCTGACCACCGGCCGCCCGGGACCCCGGAGAAGACCGTCCCGGCCGTCCCGTCCGTCATGGGGCCCCGCAACACGGTCGCGCCCTTGGAGATGACCGGTTCCCAGGCCATCGTCCGGTCGCTGGAGGAACTGGGGGTGACCGACGTGTTCGGCCTGCCCGGTGGGGCCATCCTGCCCACCTACGACCCGCTGATGGACACGGAGAAGATCAACCACATCCTCGTCCGGCACGAGCAGGGCGCCGGCCACGCCGCGGAGGGCTACGCCCTCGCCTCCGGGCGGGTGGGGGTCTGCATCGCCACCTCCGGCCCCGGGGCCACCAACCTCGTCACGGCGCTCGCCGACGCGCACATGGACTCGATCCCGATGGTGGCCATCACCGGGCAGGTCTCCTCCAAGGTGATCGGCTCCGACGCCTTCCAGGAGGCGGACATCGTGGGCATGACCATGCCCATCACCAAGCACTCCTACCTGGTCACCCACGCCCAGGACATCCCGCGCGTGCTCGCCGAGGCCTTCCACCTGGCCTCCACCGGCCGCCCGGGCCCGGTGCTCGTGGACATCGCCAAGGACGCCCAGCAGGACACCATGACGTTCTCCTGGCCCCCGCAGATGGACCTGCCCGGCTACCGGCCCGTGACCCGCGGGCACTCCAAGCAGATCCGGGAGGCCGCCCGGCTCATCGCGGCCGCCCAGCGGCCCGTGCTCTACGTCGGCGGCGGCACGGTCCGCGCCGACGCCGCGGCGGAGCTCATGGAACTGGCCGAGCTGACCGGCGCGCCCGTGGTCACCACCCTGACGGCCCGCGGCGTGTTCCCGGACTCCCACGAGCAGAACCTCGGCATGCCCGGCATGCACGGCACGGTCCCCGCCGTCTACTCGATGCAGCAGGCCGACCTGCTGGTGACCCTCGGCGCGCGCTTCGACGACCGCGTCACCGGCCACCTGGAGACCTTCGCCCCGACCGCCAAGATCGTGCACGCGGACATCGACCCCGCGGAGATCTCCAAGAACCGCACCGCCGACGTTCCGATCGTGGGCGACGTGAAGGAGATCCTGCCGGACCTCGTCACGGCCGTGCGGCACGAGTTCGAGCGCGGCGGGACCCCCGACCTCTCCGCGTGGTGGGCGACGCTGAGCAGCCTGCGGGCCACCTACCCGCTCGGCTACACCCGGCCGGCCGACGGCCTCGGCTCCCCGCAGCACGTCATCGAGCGGATCTCCGCCCTGACCGGTCCCGAGGCCGTGTACGCGGCGGGCGTGGGCCAGCACCAGATGTGGAGCTCCCACTTCGTGCGCTACGAGCGCCCGCGGCAGTGGCTGAACTCCGCGGGACTGGGCACCATGGGCTTTGCGGTGCCCGCCGCCATGGGTGCCAAGGTCGCCCAGCCGGAGCGCACGGTCTGGGCCATCGACGGCGACGGCTGCTTCCAGATGACCAACCAGGAGCTCGCCACCTGCACGATCAACAACATCCCGATCAAGGTGGCCGTGATCAACAACTCCTCGCTGGGCATGGTGCGCCAGTGGCAGACCCTGTTCTACGACGGCCGGTACTCCAACACGGACCTGAACACGGGTCACGACAGCATCATGGTCCCGGACTTCGTGAAGCTCGCCGAGGCCTACGGGTGCGCCGCCCTGCGCTGCACCCGGGACGAGGACGTGGACGACGTGATCAAGCAGGCCCTCGAGATCAACGACCGGCCCGTGGTGATCGACTTCGTGGTCTCCGCCGACGCGATGGTGTGGCCCATGGTGCCCTCCGGCGTGTCCAACGACCAGATCCAGATCGCCCGCAACATGACCCCCGAGTGGGACGAGGAGGACTGACCATGAGCCGACACACCCTCTCCGTGCTCGTCGAGGACAAGCCGGGCGTGCTGACCCGCGTGGCCGGGCTGTTCGCCCGCCGCGCCTTCAACATCGACTCGCTCGCCGTGGGCCCCACGGAGCTCGAGGGCATCTCCCGCATCACCGTCGTGGTGGACGCGGAGGGCGAGCTGCTCGAGCAGGTCACCAAGCAGCTGAACAAGCTGATCAACGTCATCAAGATCGTCGAGCTCACGCCCGACTCGTCGGTGCAGCGCGACCACATCATGGTCAAGGTCCGCGCCGACGCCGCGACACGTCTGCAGGTCACCCAAGCCGCGGACCTGTTCCGGGCCACCGTTGTCGACGTCTCCACCGAGTCGCTCGTCATCGAGGCCACCGGCGCCCCGGACAAGCTCCGGGCGCTGCTGGACATCCTGGAGCCGTTCGGGGTCCGGGAGATCGTCCGGGCCGGTACGCTGGCCCTCGGACGTGGTCCCAAGTCGATGAGCGACCGCGCCCTGCGCCACTGACGCCCCGGCGTCGGCGCGGGCGCCGGCCCGCGCACACCCACCCACCTCGCGGCGGTGCAGCCGCCGCGCCCACCCATGCTTGAAGGAGACAACCCCATGGCAGAGATCTTCTACGACGACGACGCCGACCTCTCGATCATCCAGGACCGCTCCGTGGCCGTCATCGGCTACGGCTCGCAGGGCCACGCCCACGCGCTGAACCTGCGCGACTCCGGCGTCGACGTCCGGATCGGGCTGGCCGAGGGCTCGCGGTCCCGGGCCAAGGCGGAGGCCGAGGGCCTGCGCGTCCTCACGGTCGCCGAGGCCGTCCAGGAGGCCGACGTGGTCATGATCCTGACCCCCGACCAGGTCCAGCGCCACGTCTACGCCGAGTCCATCGAGCCGAACCTCAAGGACGGCGACGCGATCTTCTTCGCCCACGGCTTCAACATCCGCTACGGCTACATCACGGCCCCCGAGGGCGTCGACGTCGTGATGGTCGCCCCCAAGGGCCCCGGGCACACCGTGCGCCGCGAGTTCGAGGCCGGCCGTGCGGTTCCCGCCCTCGTGGCCGTCGAGAAGGACGCCTCCGGCAAGGCCCTGGACCTCGGCCTGTCCTACGCCAAGGGCATCGGCGGCACCCGTGCCGGCGTCATCAAGACCACGTTCACCGAGGAGACCGAGTCCGACCTCTTCGGCGAGCAGGCAGTGCTGTGCGGCGGCATGTCGCACCTCGTCCAGTACGGCTTCGAGACCCTGACCGAGGCCGGCTACCAGCCGGAGATCGCCTACTTCGAGGTGCTGCACGAGCTCAAGCTCATCGTCGACCTCATGGTCGAGGGCGGCATCGCCAAGCAGCGCTGGTCCATCTCCGACACCGCCGAGTACGGCGACTACGTCTCCGGCCCCCGCGTGATCAGCCCCGCGGTCAAGGAGAACATGAAGGCCGTGCTCGCCGACATCCAGGACGGCACCTTCGCCAAGCGCTTCATCGAGGACCAGGACCGGGGCGGCCCCGAGTTCAAGAAGCTGCGCGAGAAGGAGGAGACCCACCCGATCGAGGTCACCGGCCGCGAACTGCGCAAGCTCTTCGCGTGGACCTCGCCCGACGCCGACTACGTCGAGGGCACCGCGGCCCGCTGACCCGTCGCGGCCCCGCCCACGAGGGCGCGCCCGCTGCGCGACCCGCCGCCGAGGGGCG
>NZ_JBISWL010000089.1:0-79640 GCF_044462265.1 Kocuria rhizosphaerae | reverse complement strand
GACGAGCTCGCCGCCCACCGCGGCCTCCGGGGGTCCACGCGGCCCCGTCGGCCCGCCGTGGCACACCCCTCCCGCCGGGCACCCGGGCCCCGGGATCCACGGCGACCGCGCGGTCGGTAGAGTGGAGGCCGTGACTTCCTCCGACCGCACCCCGTACTACATCACGACCGCCATCGCCTACCCCAACGGCGCTCCCCACATCGGGCACGCCTACGAGGCGATCGCGACCGACGCCATGGCCCGGTTCAAGCGACTGGACGGCTTCGACGTGCGCTTCCTGACCGGCACCGACGAGCACGGGCAGAAGATGCAGCAGACGGCCGAGAAGGAGGGGCTGACCGCCCGCGAGCTGGCCGACCGCAACGCCGTGGTGTTCCAGCGGATGGACGACGCCCTCGACGTCTCCTACGACCGGTTCATCCGCACCACGGACGCGGACCACTACTCGGCCTCGGCCGCCATCTGGCGCCGCATGGAGGAGGCCGGGGACATCTACCTCGGCAAGTACGCCGGCTGGTACTCGGTACGCGACGAGGCGTTCTACGCCGAGGACGAGACCGAGGTCCGGGAGGACGGCGTGCGCCACTCCCTCGGGACCGGCACGGAGGTCGTGTGGACCGAGGAGGAGTCGTACTTCTTCCGGCTCTCGGCCTACCAGGACCGGCTCCTGGACCTCTACGACCGGGAGGGCTTCGTGTTCCCCGAGACCCGTCGCAACGAGGTCTCCTCCTTCGTGCGCTCGGGTCTGGAGGACCTGTCCATCTCCCGCACGACGTTCGACTGGGGCGTTCCCGTGCCGGGCCACCCCGGACACGTGATGTACGTGTGGGTGGACGCCCTGACCAACTACCTCACCGGCGTGGGCTTCCCGGACACGGGCTCGGAGCTCTTCCGCCGGTACTGGCCGGCCGACGCCCACGTGATCGGCAAGGACATCGCCCGCTTCCACGCCGTGTACTGGCCGGCCTTCCTGATGTCCGCCGGGCTGCCCCTGCCCCGGCGCGTGTTCGCGCACGGGTTCCTCTTCAACCAGGGCGAGAAGATGTCCAAGTCCGTGGGCAACGTCATCGACCCCCACGCGCTCGTGGCCGAGTACGGGCTCGACCCGCTGCGCTTCTTCCTGCTGCGCGAGGTGCCCTTCGGCCAGGACGGCAGCTACTCCCACGACGGGATCAAGGCGCGGATCAACTCCGACCTCGCCAACGACCTCGGCAACCTCGCCCAGCGCTCGCTGTCCATGGTCGCGAAGAACTGCGAGGGCCGGGTGCCCGCCCCGGGCGGGCTGAGCGCCGAGGACCGGGCGATGCTCGACGCGGCGGCAGGGCTCTACGAGCCCGTGCGCGCGGAGTTCGACGAGCAGCAGTTCCACCGCGCGCTCGAGCTCGTCTGGCGGGTCGTCGGCGAGGCCAACCGGTACTTCACGGCCATGGAGCCGTGGAAGCTGCGCAGGACCGACCCGGAGCGGATGGTCACGGTGCTGTGGGTGACCCTCGAGGTCGTGCGCGTGGTCGGTCTCCTCGTCCAGCCCGTGATCCCCGGCTCCGCCGCGAAGCTGCTGGACGTCCTGGGCCAGGAGGAGGGCGACGCCCGGCTCTTCGCGGCCCTCGGCACGCCGCTGGCCGCCGGGACGCGGCTGCCGCAGCCCTCCCCGGTGTTCCCCCGCTACGAGGAGCCGGCGGCCCTGGACGCCTGAGCCGTCCGGCATGTGAGACGTCCGTCCGGAGTGTGGATGGAACGGGGGTCGTGCTCCTATCCTGGCGGCATGAGCGACGCGACATCCGCAGCAGCCCCTGCCCACCTGAAGATCGCCGTCGTCCCCGGGGACGGGATCGGCCCCGAGGTCGTGGCCGAGGCCGTCAGGGTCCTCGACGCGGTGACCGCCGAGGCCGGCGTCACCGTGGAGCAGCGCGAGTTCGGCATCGGCGCCGAGCACTGGCTCGCCACGGGAGAGACCCTCACGGAGCGCACCCTGGAGGAGCTGCGGGCCCACGACGCCATCCTCTTCGGAGCGGTCGGCGCGGCCCCGGGTGACCGGCGCGTCCCCTCCGGCATCCTCGAGCGGGACGTGCTGCTCAAGCTGCGTTTCAGCCTGGACCACTACGTCAACCTCCGCCCCTCGCGGCTCTACCCGGGCACCACGAGCCCCCTCGCCCACCCCGGCGACATCGACTTCGTGGTCGTGCGCGAGGGCACCGAGGGCCCCTACGCCGGCAACGGGGGGACCCTGCGGGCCGGCACCGACGCCGAGATCGCCACGGAGGTCTCCCTCAACACCGCCCACGGGGTCCGCCGGCTCGTGCGCTACGCCTTCGAGCTGGCGGCCGAGCGCGAGCGCCGGAAGCTCACCCTCGTGCACAAGCACAACGTGCTCGTCAACGCGGGCCGGCTCTACTCGCGCCTCGTCGAGGAGATCGGTGCGCAGTTCCCGGACGTCGAGGTGGACTACCTGCACGTGGACGCCGCCACCATCTTCCTGACCACGGACCCGGCGCGCTTCGACGTGATCGTCACCGACAACCTCTTCGGCGACATCCTCACCGATCTCGCCGGCGCCGTGACCGGCGGGATCGGGCTGGCCCCCGCCGGCAACATCAACGCCGACCGCACGGCGCCGTCGATGTTCGAGCCCGTCCACGGGTCGGCCCCCGACATCGCGGGCCAGCAGAAGGCGAACCCGGTGGCGGCTATCCTGGCGACCGCCATGATGCTGGACCACCTGGGCCACCCCGGGCTCGCCGCGAGGATCGAGGCCGCCGTCGAGCAGGACCTGGCCGCCCACGGCAACGAGGCCCGCAGCACCGCGCAGGTCGGCGACGGCGTGCTGGCCGCCCTCGCCTGAGCCGTTCCCGCCGCGCTCCGGGGATAGGCTGGGCACGGAATCATCCGCCCGCCCCGCGTGCCGGTCGCCACGGGGTCGACGTCGCAGGGAGTCGCAGTGACCACTCAGCCCACCACCTTCGTCCACCACCTGAACCCGGACCCGGTCCCGGACGAGGTGCGGACGGCCATCCTGGCCGAGCCGGGCTTCGGCACGAACTTCTCGGACCACATGGTGAAGATCGACTGGTTCGGGGACGTGGAGAAGGGCACCGGGCGGTGGAGCGACCCCCGGGTGGAGCCGTACGGGCCGCTGGTGCTGGACCCCGCCTCCGCCGTCCTCCACTACGGCCAGGAGGTCTTCGAGGGGCTCAAGGCCTACCGGCACGCGGACGGGTCCGTGTGGACGTTCCGGGCCGAGGCGAACGCGGCCCGGCTCAACCGGTCCGCCCGCCGTCTCGCCCTGCCCGAACTGCCCGAGCAGATGTTCCTGGACGCCCTGCGGGAGCTCGTCTCCGTGGACGAGCAGTGGGTTCCGGACGGGGACGGCGAGTCACTGTACCTGCGGCCCTTCATGATCGCCACGGAGGCCTTCCTCGGGGTGCGCCCGTCCCGGCAGGCGCTGTTCTCGGTCATCGCCTCCCCGGCGGGCAACTACTTCGGCGGTCCCGTCAAGCCGGTGGACATCTGGCTCTCACGGGACTACGCCCGGGCCGGACGGGGAGGCACGGGCGCGGCCAAGTGCGGCGGGAACTACGCGGCCTCCCTGGTCGCCCAGATGGAGGGCGACTCCCACGGCTGCCAGCAGGTGATGTTCCTGGACCGGGACCGCGGGGACGCCGTCGAGGAGCTGGGCGGGATGAACGTGTTCTTCGTCCACGAGAACGGCACGCTGGTGACCCCGGAGCTCACCGGAACGATCCTGGAGGGCGTCACCCGCAGCTCCATCATCCAGCTCGCGAAGGACCGCGGGATGACCGTCGAGGAGCGGCGCTTCACGCTCGAGGAGTGGCGGGAGGGGTGGCGCCGCGGCACGATCACGGAGGCCTTCGCGTGCGGGACCGCCGCCGTGATCACGCCCATCGGCCGGCTGCTGTCCACCGAGGAGACGATCGGGGACGAGGGCGCCCGCCCGGGCGAGGTC
Source organism: Kocuria rhizosphaerae (assembly GCF_044462265.1). NCBI lineage: Bacteria > Bacillati > Actinomycetota > Actinomycetes > Micrococcales > Micrococcaceae > Kocuria > Kocuria rhizosphaerae. The sequence goes on along the minus strand of NZ_JBISWL010000089.1, from coordinate 75,679 downwards.
ACCATGGACATCCGCAAGCAGCTGCTGGAGATCCAGACGGGCAAGGCCGAGGACCCGCACGGCTGGCTCACCCGCCTGGTCTGAGCCCGCCCCCGGCCACCGCCGGGGGCGGCGGTCCCGGCCGCGCGGCGCCGCCCGGGCCGTGGGATAGCCTGGTCCCATGCGCATAGCCAGGTTCACGGTCGACAACGAGATCCACTTCGGCGCCGTCCAGGGGGAGCCCGGCGCGGAGACGGTCACCGTCCTCGCGGGCGATCCGTTCTACACCGGGATCCACCCCACGCAGCAGCGCCACGAGATCGCGGACGTCCGGCTCCTGGCCCCCGTCATCCCGCGCTCCAAGATCGTGTGCGTCGGGCGCAACTACGCCGACCACGCCGAGGAACTGGGCAACGAGCTGCCGGCCTCGCCGATGCTCTTCCTCAAGCCCAACACGTCCGTGGCCGGGCCCGGGGACCCGGTGACGCTGCCGGCGTGGACCGAGGAGGTCTCCTACGAGGCCGAGCTGGCCGTCGTGATCGGCCGCATGTGCAAGGACGTGCCCGCGGAGCGCGTGCCCGAGGTCGTCTTCGGGTACACGGCCGCGAACGACCTCACCGGGCGCGACGTCCAGCGCACCGACGGGCAGTGGGCCCGCGCCAAGGGGTTCGACGGCGCCTGCCCGCTGGGGCCGTGGATCGAGACCGAGCTGGACACCTCCGACCTGGCCGTGCGCAGCCGCGTGAACGGTGAGACGAAGCAGGACGGGAGCACCCGGGACATGGTCTTCGACGTGCCCTTCCTCGTGTCCTACGTCTCCCAGGCGTTCACGCTCCTGCCGGGGGACGTGATCCTCACCGGCACACCGGCCGGGGTCGGCCTCGTGGACGAGGGCGACCGCATCGAGGTGGAGGTCGAGGGCATCGGCGTCCTCCCCACGGTCCTGCGCCGCTGAACCGCACCCCCGTTCCATCCACGACACCCTCGAGATCCCGGAAGAGCCATGACCGAAGAGTCCTTCACCCCTGCCGCCCCCTCCGACTCCGTGCGCGTGCGGTTCTGCCCGTCGCCGACCGGCACCCCGCACGTCGGCCTCATCCGCACCGCCCTGTTCAACTGGGCCCATGCACGGCACACCGGCGGCACGATGGTCTTCCGCGTCGAGGACACCGACAGCGTCCGGGACTCGGAGGAGAGCTACCAGCAGCTGCTCGAGGCCCTGCGCTGGCTCGGCATCGACTGGGACGAGGGCGTCGAGACCGGCGGTCCCCACGCCCCGTACCGGCAGTCCCAGCGCCTGGACGTCTACCGCGACGTCGCCGACCGGCTCCTGGCGCACGGCGCCGTCTACGAGGCGTACTCGACGCCCGAGGAGGTCGAGGCCCGCCACCGGGCCGCCGGCCGTGACCCCAAGCTCGGCTACGACAACCACGACCGCGACCTGACGCCGGAACAGGTCGCGGCCTACCGGGCCGAGGGGCGCGAGCCCGTGCTGCGGCTGCGGATGCCGGACGAGGACATCGTGGTGCGGGACATGATCCGCGGCGAGATCGTGTTCAAGGCAGGGTCCATCCCGGACTACGTCGTGGTCCGGGCCAACGGCCAGCCCCTCTACACGCTCACCAACCCCGTCGACGACGCCCTCATGGAGATCACCCACGTGCTGCGCGGGGAGGACCTGCTCTCCTCGACGCCGCGGCAGATCGCGCTGTTCCAGGTGCTCGTGGAGATCGGTCTCGCCCGCCGCGTCCCCGAGTACGGCCATCTGCCCTACGTCATGGGCGAGGGCAACAAGAAGCTGTCCAAGCGGGATCCGGAGTCCAGCCTCTTCCACCTCCGGGACAGCGGGTTCGTCCCCGAGGGCCTGCTCAACTACCTGGCGCTCCTGGGCTGGTCGCTCTCCGCGGACGAGGACGTCTTCACCGTGGAGCAGCTCGTGGCGAACTTCGACGTCCACGACGTCCTGGCCAACCCCGCACGCTTCGACCTCAAGAAGGCCACCGCCATCAACGGCACGCACATCAGGATGCTCGGGTCCGCCGACTTCCGCGACCGGCTGGTGCCCTACCTGCAGGCCGCCGGCGTGCTCGGCGGGACCCCGGGGGAGCGGGAGAACGCGATCCTGGACCGGGCGGCCCCGCTCGTGCAGGAGCGGATGAACCTGCTCGGCGAGGCTCCCGAGCTGCTGTCCTTCCTCTTCGCCGCCGACGACGAGATCGAGGTCTCCGACGACGCCCGGAAGCAGCTCAAGGACTCGGCCGGCGAGGTCCTCCGGGCCGGGCTCGGTGCCCTGGAGGCCGTCCAGGACTGGACCGCCCCGAGCCTCGAGTCGGCCCTGCGCGAGGCGATCGTCGACGGCCTCGGCATCAAGCCGCGACTGGCCTTCGGGCCCGTGCGCATCGCCGTGTCGGGCCGGCGGATCTCGCCTCCCCTCTTCGAGTCCCTCGAGATCCTGGGCAGGGACTCCACACTGGCCCGGGTCCGCCGGCTCGCCGAGCAGCTCGGCTGAGGGCCCGCGGGAACGGTCCGGCCCGGCCGGGGTCCGTCCCCGTGCCGCCGGTGCGGGCGTCGACGCTCCCTCCGGCGTAGCCTGGAGCCGGAGGGCGATCACCATGGAATGGACCACCGACCAGATCGAGACCATGCGGGCGGGCCGGCGCGGGCACCACAACCCGGTGCACCGGGACACGGTCACCTGGTTGCGCACCGGCGCGGAGACGGACGGCCGGTACGGGCTGCTGCATGTCGAGGTCGAGCCCGGGGGAGAGGTGCTGGCCCACTACCACTACCGTCTGGCCATGCACCTGCGGGTCCTCGAGGGCACCCTGCGGGTGCAGGTCGGGCACCTGGTCCGGGACCTCGGGCCCGGCGGGGAGGCCGAGATCCCGGAGGAGCACCTGCTGCGCTGGCGGAACTCCGGGGAGTCGCCGGCGCGGTTCGTCGTCGAGGTCCGCCCCGCGCACGAGGGCCTCGAGAAGGGACTCGTCGTACTCCAGGGACTGGCCCGGGACGGCCGCACCCGGAAGAACGGCATGCCGCGCAACCCGTTGCGCACGGCCCTCCTGATGGAGACGGCCGACATCCACCTCCCGGGCGCCTACCGCTGGTTCGGACCCCTGATCCGCGGCCTCGCCGCGCTGGCCCACCGCAGGGGAACCGGCCGCGAGCTGGAGGACAGATACTGCCCCTGACCCGGATTTGCTGCCCCGTCCGAACGCCGGTATAGTCTTCTTCCGTTGCGCCGGTCGGTGCGGGGAACCGCCGGACCGGGGTCGACAGTGGGATATGGTGTAATTGGCAACACGACGGTTTCTGGTACCGTTATTCTAGGTTCGAGTCCTGGTATCCCAGCGCTGATCCATCGGATCGGTAGGGCCCCATCGTATAGCGGCCTAGTACGCCGCCCTCTCACGGCGGTAACGCGGGTTCGAATCCCGCTGGGGTCACCACGAACAGCCCCCGGACCACCCGGTCCGGGGGCTGTTTCCGTGTCCGGGGACGCTCCCCGCGGGGGCCGGGCGGTGCGCGGAGCGCCGTCCCGGACCTGGTACAGTGTACGAGGCCGGTCGCGGGACACCGCGGACCGGACAGCCGCGGCCCCATCGTATAGCGGCCTAGTACGCCGCCCTCTCACGGCGGTAACGCGGGTTCGAATCCCGCTGGGGTCACCACGACGAAGCCCTCCGGACCACCCGGTCCGGAGGGCTTTCCCGTGCCCGCCGGACCCGGCGGGCACCCTGACCGGCGCGCGGCCGTCCCCGGGGACGACGTCCGGGACCGCGCCGCGGCCGGAAGTGGTCCCACCGGCCCGTGGGGCCGGCGGGACCTTCCGGGTCATGCCAGCCTGGCGTCCACGGTGATGTCCACGGACAGCGCCTGGGAGACCGGGCAGCCGCTCTTGGCCTCGTCGGCGATGCGCGCGAAGTCCTCCGCGTTGATGTTCTCGACCTGGGCCTCGACGGAGAGCTTCACGCCCTGGATGCCCTCTCCGGCCACGAAGGTGACCTCCGCGGAGGTGTCCAGCTGGGTGGGCGGCGTGTCGTTCTGCGCGAGCATGTTCGACAGGGCCATGGAGAAGCAGGTCGCGTGCGCGGAGGCGAGGAGCTCCTCCGGGCTCGTCTTCGGTCCGGCGCCCGCCTCCGCGCGGGTGTCCCAGTCGACGTCGAAGGGCCCCAGCCCCGAGCCGCCCAGACTGGTGCGGCCCGAGCCGTTGAACAGATCGCCGTTCCAGACGGTGCTGGCCTTGCTCACGACGGGTTTCGGCATGGTTCCTCCTGAGTTCCAGGGCAGGCGGGCGCTCCGCCTGCCGGCGCCGGGAGGCGCTGCTGTCACGGTAACGGATCCGGGGGACCGTGCGACCGTCGGGCAGGGGTTTCAGCGGAGGGCGTGACCGTGCCGTCGTGCTTGCGGGTGGCCGTGGCCGCTCTCAGCCGAGGGGTCTGCGCTTCGGCTCGGGGCCGCGGCGGCGGCCGCGCTCGGCCACCGCCCGGGTGGTCGCCCGCGCGGTTGCGGAGACCACCCACTCCAGGGGGCCCCTGCCGAACGCGTGCCGCCAGGCCAGGGCCACGAGCGCGGAGACGACGAGGACGACGACGCACCACAGCAGCGGGCTGCCGTAGTGCACCTCGGTCGAGAGCAGGACGAGCTGGGCGGAGTACAGGGTCAGGGTCATGGCGCCCAGGGCGGTGAGCGGCAGCAGCCACGGGGCGGAGCGCCGGCCGATGAGCAGGAAGCCGCCCAGGACGGCGAGGCTCACCCCGAGGCTCCAGGACACGGCGAGGGGCGTGTTGGTGTGCGGGGCGGAGAGCGCGAGCCACCACAGGGAGTTCGTCGGCAGCGGCCCGGCCGGGCCGAAGACGATCATGTCGTCGAGCTCCTGCCGGGTGAGGGCCGGGATGCTGAAGAGCAGCCGGTTGTAGCCGTCCGCGGCGTAGAGCAGGATCCAGGAGAGCAGCTTGGCGACGGCGGCGAGCCCGAGCCCCACCGCCAGCAGCCGGGTCTGCACGCGCAGGCTCTTGAGGTTGAGCCGGCCGACGGCCAGGCCGGCGAGCAGATAGGCCATATACGTCACCGCCGGGTACGTGCCGGTCAGGACGAGCTGCCAGAAGAACGCCACCGGCTCCGTGACCACGTGCGCGAAGGTCGGGTTGTGGGCGCTGTAGACCGGCACGAGGCCACCCAGCGAGTGGATCAGCAACGGCCCGGCCACCACGAGGCCGGCGGCGCAGATCAGCAGGGTCCGCGGACGAAGCCCCAGGAACGGCAGGGACAGGAGGAAGAAGGCGCCGTACTGGACGAGGATGCCGATGGCCGGGGGCTCGTCGGGCATCAGGTAGCCGATCATCAGGCCCACGGCCATGATCAGCAGCGCGCGCACGGCGATCCCCGCCCGCAGCGCCGTGAGCTCCCGGCCCCGTCGGGGCCTGCGGCTGCCCGACGAGAACGCCAGGCTGACGCCGGCCAGCAGCGCGAACAGCGCCGCTGAGTCCCCGCCGAAGAGGATCCAGGACAGGGTCGGCCGGTTGTTCTCGGCGTACACCGCCGGCAGGAAGTGGACGGCGGTCAGGCCGACCAGCGCGAGGCCGCGCGCGGCGTCGACGGCCGGCAGCCGTCCCGCCGAGCGTACGGGGCTGGAACCGCTCGTGGTTCCGGTGGCCCGGTCTCGCGTGGGGTGGTCGTTCATGGCTCCCGCCGTCCTGTTCCTCAGTTCACCCGGCGCCCCGTGCAGGGCCAGCCCGGGGCGATGCGTGCACTCCGGCCATCTTCCCATCAGGCCGTCAGGTCACAGCAACGTTTCGCTGGACGACCCGCCGTCGACGGTGCGCAGGACCGCGGAGCCCACGACGAGCAGCGTCTCGACGGCGCCCGCCCCGGTCCGGGACGCGGACAGCGCCGCGGCACGCCCCAGCGGCTCGGGGCTCGCGTGCCAGCTCCGCCCGCCGTCCTCGCTCGTCAGGAGGCGTCCGTCCACCCCGGCGCCGACCACCGTCCGGTCGTCGGCCCACGCCACGTGGGACATCAGCTGCGGGGTGTCCAGGACGGTCCAGGTGACGCCGTCGTCCTCGGAGCGCAGCAGCCCGCGCTCGGTGGTCGCCAGCACCGTGCCCGTCCCGGGGGAGACCGCCAGGACGTGCGGGACGGCGGGGATCGAGCGCTCCTCCCAGGTCGTGCCGTCCGGACTGGCGCGCAGCGTGCCGTCGAAGGCGACGACGCCCCGCGGTCCCGCCGCGAGGGCGTGGAAGTCGGAGCGCCCGCCCCGGGACAGCACCGTCCAGGTGCGGCCGCCGTCCCGGGACTCCGCGAGCCCCAGGGGTTCCGGGAGGCCGGTGCCCTCGGCGGGGTGGCCAGAGGCGAGGTAGGCGCCGTCCGCGGCGACCGTGAAGCCCATGAGGTCCACGTCGGGCCCGGTGCGGACGGCCTCGCCGTCCAGCAGCCGGAGGAGGCCTCCGTGGGTGGCCAGCAGCACCGTTCCGTCGGCGGGGTCCCGGGCCACGCCGTGCACGTGGGCGAGCTCGGCGCCCGTGCCACCGGCGGCGGACGGGGCCGGCGCGCCGGGGGATCCCGTGGCCGCACCGGAGGACCCTCCCGGGTCCCCGGAGGAGCAGGCGGTGAGGGCCAGGCCGGTGCCGGCGGCCAGGCCCCAGGCGAACAGGGTGCGTCGTGGGAGAAGGGTCATGACCCCATTCTGGCCGGTGCGGGGCAGGGCCCGTGCCCAGGCCTCTCGCCACGGTCCGGCGCCGGTGCCTGAAGATTCGACGAAGAATCCGGCCGGTCCCGCGGACCGCCGGGTGGAGCCGCCGCGCCCGGAGGACACTGGGACCATGGCAGCTGCTTCCGACGGATCGACGCGCCCGGCCGGGCGCGTGCTCGTGGTCGACGACGAGAGGGCCCTCGCCGGGATGGTCGCGTCCTACCTGGGACGGGCCGGCTACGACGTGCTCCAGGCGCACACCGGCCCGGACGCGCTCGAGGCCGCGCACCGGGAGGACCCCGACGTGGTGGTCCTGGACCTGGGCCTGCCGGGGCTGGACGGCATGGAGGTGTGCCGGCGGATCCGCGCCGTCTCCGAGTGCTACGTGCTGATGCTCACGGCCCGGGGCGACGAGGAGGCCCGCCTCGCCGGCCTGGGAGCCGGCGCCGACGACTACATCACCAAGCCCTTCAGCGTCCGGGAGCTCGTGGCCCGCGTCCAGGCGGTCATGCGCCGCCCCCGGACGGGGGAGCCCCGGGCCCGGCGCGGGACGCCGTGGGTCTTCGGTGAGCTCGAGGTGGACGTCGCGGCCCGGCAGGTCCGGGTGGCGGGCCGGCCCGTGGCGCTCACGCCCACCGAGTTCGACCTGCTGGCGGCGCTCGCCGCCCGCCCGCACGAAGCGCTGTCGCGCCGCCACCTCATCGACGTGGTGTGGGACCCGGCGTGGGTGGGCGACGAGCACATCGTGGACGTCCACATCGCCCACGTCCGCCGCAAGCTCGGCGACGACCCGGCCGCGCCCCGCTGGGTCGACACCGTGCGCGGGTTCGGGTACCGGATGGTGTCGCCATGACCGAGGGGCGCCGGCACGGGCTGGCCGCCCGGTTCCTGCTCGCCCAGCTCGTGGTGGTGGCCGTGGCGGTGCTCGCCGCGGCGGCGGCGGCCGCGCTCGTGGGACCGCCGCTGTTCCACGAGCACCTGCAGCGGGCCGGCGCGGCGCCGGACGGGTCCGAGCTCTACCACGTCGAACGGGCCTACCGGGACGCCAGCCTCTGGACCCTCGGGGTCGCCCTGCTCGCGGCGCTGCTGGGGGCGCTGCTCGTCACCGGATCGCTCACGCGCCGGCTGCGGCGCCCGCTCGCCGAGCTCACGCGGGCGGCCCGGGACATGGCCGGGGGCCGCTACGGGGCCCGGGTGCCGCCCATGGACGGCGGGGCCGAGGTCGACGCGCTCGCGGAGTCCTTCAACACGATGGCCGCCGAGCTGGAGCGCACCGAGGACGTCCGGCGGCGGATGCTCTCCGACCTCGCCCACGAGATGCGCACCCCGCTCGCGGTGCTCGCCGTCTACCGGGAGGGCCTCGAGGACGGTGTCGCCCGGTTCGACCGCTCCACCGGGGCGGTCATGGCCGAGCAGCTGGCCCGGCTCACCCGGCTGGTCGAGGACATCGACGACGTCTCCCGCGCCGAGGAGGGCCGCATGGTCCTCGAGTGCTCGCCCGTGCCCGTGGACGAGCTGCTGCGCTCGGCCGCCGACGCCGCCCGTGACGCCTGCGCGCTCAAGGGTGTGGGCCTGCGCGTCGACACCGGCGTCGGGGCCTCCGGCGACGACGGGGCTGCGGTCGTGCTCGTCGACCGGCAGCGGATGGCCCAGGTGTTGGACAACCTGCTCTCCAACGCCCTGCGACACACCCCTCCCGGCGGCGAGGTGGTGATGAGCTCGGCCGTGGCGGCGTCCGGGGCGGTGGCGGTCCGGGTCGCCGACACGGGCGAGGGCATCGCCGCGGAGCACCTGCCCCACGTCTTCGAGCGCTTCTACCGGGGCGACGCCGCCCGGGACCGGGACCACGGGGGGTCGGGCATCGGCCTGACGATCTCTCGGGCCCTGGTCGAGGCGCACGGTGGCACGCTCGGTGCCTCCTCGCCCGGGCCGGGGCGCGGCGCCGTGTTCTCGGTGACGCTGCCTCCGCCGGCCGCACGGACCGGGCCCGCCGGAGGGGCCGCCGGGTGACACGCGCTTGACAGATACCCCCATGGGGTATAGTTTTCTCGCACTCCAGCAGATCCGACCAGCGCGAAGGAGCACCATGAGCGCCCCGCACTCCCACGGCCGCCGGGCCGCTCAGGAGGACTCCCGGGACCGTCACCACGTCCACGCCGGCGCCCGCGGCCCGGCCATGCCCTCCGACCCCGCCCGCTCGGCGGTCGACGAGGAGCACGCGGTCCACACCCACGGGCAGCACGCCGGGCACTCCACGGCGATGTTCAAGAACAAGTTCTGGCTGTCCCTGGCGCTGTCCGTCCCGGTGGTGTTCTTCAGCCCGATGGTCGCCCACCTGCTGGGCTACCACCTGCCCGAGTTCCCCGGCTCGGACTGGATCGCCCCGGTGCTGGGCACGGTCATCTTCTGCTACGGCGGCATGCCCTTCCTCAAGGGCGGGCTCACCGAGCTGAAGAGCCGGCAGCCCGGGATGATGCTGCTGATCGCCATGGCGATCTCGGTGGCCTTCGCCGCCTCCTGGGTCACCACGCTGGGCATCGGTGGGTTCGACCTGGACTTCTGGTGGGAGCTGGCCCTGCTGGTGGTGATCATGCTGCTGGGCCACTGGATGGAGATGCGCGCCCTGGGCGCCGCCTCGTCGGCCCTGGACGCCCTGGCCGCTCTGCTGCCCGACGAGGCCGAGAAGGTCGTGGACGGCGAGAACGTCACCGTGCCCGTCTCCGAGCTGACCGTGGGCGACACCGTGCTGGTGCGTTCCGGGGCCCGGGTGCCGGCCGACGGGGAGATCGTCGACGGTGAGGCCGAGTTCGACGAGTCCATGATCACCGGAGAGTCCCGGGCCGTCGCCCGCACCGTGGGCGAGACGGTGGTGGCCGGAACGGTCGCCACGGACAGCACCGTGCGCCTCCGGGTGGAGGCGGTCGGGGCCGACACCGCCCTGGCCGGCATCCAGCGGATGGTGGCGGCCGCCCAGGAGTCCTCCTCCCGCGCCCAGGCCCTGGCCGACCGTGCGGCCGCGCTGCTGTTCTGGTTCGCCCTCGCCGCCGGCATCCTCACCGCCGTGACCTGGACGATTCTCGGCCGGCCCGACGACGCCGTGGTGCGCACCGTCACCGTGCTGGTCATCGCCTGCCCGCACGCCCTGGGGCTGGCCATCCCCCTGGTCATCGCGATCTCCACCGAGCGCGCCGCCCGCGCCGGGGTGCTGATCAAGGACCGCCTGGCCCTGGAGCGGATGCGCACGATCGACGTGGTGCTCTTCGACAAGACCGGCACCCTCACCGAGGGCGCCCACGCGGTCACCGGGAGCACCTCCGTTCCCGGCACCTCGGAGGCCGAACTCCTGGCCCTGGCCGCCGCGGCCGAGGCCGACAGCGAGCACCCCGTGGCCCGCGCCGTCGTCACCGCCGCGGCGGAGCACCCTGAGGCCGCCCGGTTCGGGCTGCGGGGCACCGGCTTCCGTGCGGCAACCGGCCGTGGCGTGCGTGCCACCGTCGACGGGACCGAGGTCGCCGTCGGCGGACCCAACATGCTGCGGGAGCTCGGGGTCGACACCCCGGCCCCGCTGCGGGCCGTCGTGGCGGGGTGGATCGGCCGCGGCGCCGGCGTGCTGCACGTGCTGCGGGACGGCCGGGTGGTCGGTGCCCTGGCCGTGGAGGACAAGGTGCGCGAGGAGTCCCGCACGGCCGTGACCGCCCTGCAGCGGCGCGGGGTGAAGGTCGCGATGATCACCGGCGACGCCCGCCAGGTCGCCGAGGCCGTGGGAGCGGACCTGGGCATCGACGAGGTCTTCGCCGAGGTCCTCCCGCAGGACAAGGACACCAAGGTCGCCGAGCTGCAGTCCCGCGGGATGACGGTGGCGATGGTCGGCGACGGCGTCAACGACGCCCCGGCCCTGGCCCGGGCGGAGGTCGGCATCGCGATCGGCGCCGGCACGGACGTGGCCATGGAGTCCGCCGGGGTCGTCCTGGCCGGCAACGACCCGCGCGCGGTGCTGTCGATGATCGACCTCTCGAGGGCCAGCTACCGGAAGATGGTCCAGAACCTCGTGTGGGCGGCCGGCTACAACGTCGTCGCCGTGCCCCTGGCCGCCGGCGTGCTCGCGCCGGCGGGACTCGTCCTGTCCCCGGCGGTCGGGGCGGTGCTGATGTCGGTGTCCACCATCGTCGTGGCGCTCAACGCGCAGCTGCTGCGCCGCGTCGACCTCGACCCCTCCCATCTGGCCGCCGCCGGCGCCGAGGACCGCCGGACCGCTGAACGGCCCGCCGCGGTTCCCGCTCGCTGACACCTCGAACCCACCCTCCGCATCCGCCGTCAACCAGAACCAGAAAGCAGGACCCCTGTGAAACGCCTCACCATCCCCGCCCTCGCCCTGACGGCCGCCCTCGCCCTGTCCGGCTGCGGCGCCGGCCCCGACGAGAGCCCCGGCGCCACCGCGGGCGCGAGCCCCACCACGCCGTCGGGCACGGAACCGGCCACCGGTTCCGCGGCGGAGATCTCCGCCGAGCACAACGACGCGGACGTCATGTTCGCGCAGATGATGATCCCCCACCACGAGCAGGCCGTGCAGATGAGCGAGACCCTGCTCGCGAAGGATCTCGTGCCCCAGGACGTCCGTGACCTCGCCGAGCGGGTCGCCGAGACGCAGGCCCCGGAGATGGAGCGGATGCGCGCCATGCTCGCCGCGTGGGACGCCCCGGAGACGCCGGACGCCTCCGCGACGGAGCACGGCGGCCACGGCAGCGGCATGGTCGACGAGGCCGGCATGGAGCGGCTCCGGGAGACCGAGGAGGGGCCCGAGGCCGCGGAGCTCTACCTCCAGCAGATGACCGAGCACCACGAGGGAGCCGTGGACATGGCGCAGGACCAGCTCGACCGGGGGGTCAACCCGGAGGCCGTCGAGCTGGCCCGGGAGATCGTCCGGGCCCAGGAGACGGAGATCGAGGAGATGCGGACGATGCTGGAGGAGCTGAGGACGTCATGATGTGGGACGGCGGATGGGGCGGCATGGGCTGGATGTGGGTCTTCTGGATCCTGGTCGTGCTGGGGACCACCCTGCTGGTGGTCGTGCTGGTGAAGCTCGCCGGCCCCGGCGGCACGGGACGCGGCGGCCCGGTGCCGCCGGGCACTGGCCCGGGGCGGGCGCGCGAGATCCTCGAGGAGCGCTACGCGCGGGGCGAGATCAGCACCGAGGAGTTCCGGGAACGGCTGCGGACCCTGGAGGAGAGCGGCCGGTGACCCCGCTGACGCGCCGGCAGCTGCTGGCCCTGGGCGCTGCCGGGGCCGGTGCCGCGGCCGCGGGCGGAGCCGGGCTGTGGTGGACCAGCGGCGGCGGCGAGGCCCTCGGCCGCGGCCGGGAGCTGGTGCAGCCGGAGGTGCTGGCCGGCCGCGACGGGGTCCTGGACCTGGCGCTGGGGGCCGCCCCCGCCCGGGTGCGGATCGGGGCGCGGGCGGCGAACGTGCAGGCGTTCAACGGCTCGCTGCCCGGACCCACCCTTCGGGTCCGGGCCGGGGACACGATCCGGGTCGCGATGCGCAACGGACTGGAGGAGCCCACCAACCTGCACGTGCACGGCCTGCACGTGTCCCCCGTGGGCAACGGCGACAACCCCTTCGTGAGCATCGACCCGGGACAGACCTTCGACTACGAGTTCGTCCTCCCGGAGGGCCACCCGCCGGGCACCTACTGGTACCACCCGCACCGGCACGGCCACGTGGCCGACCAGCTCGCGGCCGGGCTCTACGGCGTCATCGTCGTCGAGGACCCCGACCCCGTGCCGGCGGCCCGCGAACGGGTGATGGTCGTCTCCGACATCACCCTGGACGGCTCCGGCCGTCCGGCCGAGGTGTCCGCCCCGGAGCGGATTATGGGCCGGGAGGGGGAGACCGTGCTGGTCAACGGGCAGGTCCGCCCCGAGGCCACCGCGGCACCGGGGGAGCGGGAGCTGTGGCGGGTCGTGAACGCCTGCCCGGCCCGCTTTCTGCGCCTGCGGCTCGACGGCCAGGACCTGCGCGTGCTCGGCCGGGACGTCGGACGCCTGCGCGAGCCCGAGGACGTCACGGAGGTCGTCCTGGCACCCGGCAACCGCGTGGAACTGCTCGTCGACGCGCGCGAGGGCACCTCCACCCTGGTGGCCGCGCCGGTGGACCGCGGCCGCACGGACGGCATGATGGGCGGGGGCATGCCGGGGGACGGGCGCGGCAACGACGAGCCGATCGAGCTGCTCAGCCTCGAGGTCTCCGGAACCCCGGTGGGTCCTGCGGGCCCCGTGCCCGCCGGACCCGCGCCGCGGGACCTGCGCGGGGAGCGGATCGCCGCCGGGCGCACCCTGGACTTCGCCATGGGCATGGGCATGGGCGGCAGGCGCGGGCCCGGCACGATGATGTCCTTCACGATCGACGGGGAGCAGTTCGACGCCGCCCGCACCGACCAGCAGGTCGCGGTCGGGTCCGTGGAGGAGTGGACCCTGACCAACTCCGGCCCCATGGACCACCCGGTCCACCTGCACGTGTGGCCCATGCAGCTCGTGGCGGACGGCGGCCGGGACCTGACCGAGCCGACCTGGCTGGACGTCGTCAACGTCCCGGCCTTCGGGCAGGTCACGGTCCGGGTGGCCTTCGACGACTTCCCGGGACGCACGGTCTACCACTGCCACATCCTCGACCACGAGGACCTGGGCATGATGGGCACCGTCGAGGCCCGCTGACCGGCGGACCGACCGCCGGTCAGGAGTCCGCCCGCCGCCAGATGCGCCCGGCGGCGGCCGTCTCGTCCGGGCTCGCCGTGCGGAACGGCCGCTCCTGGGGGAAGCGGGACGGCCGCCGTCCCTGCCCGCGGGTGGCGCGCAGGCTCCAGGCCACCGACACGGTCAGGAGCACCGCGATCACGGCGAGCGACGCCCCGGTGGGGACGTCGACGAGATCCACCTTCAGGGCCATCTTGACTCCCACCCACACGAGCACCAGGGCCAGCCCGACCCTCAGGTAGACGAACCGGTGCATCAGGTCCGCGAGCAGGAAGTACATCGCGCGCAGGCCGAGCACCGCGAAGGCGTTGGCCGTGAAGACGATGAACACCTCGTCGGTGACCCCGAAGACGGCGGGGATCGAGTCCACCGCGAACACCACGTCGGTGGCCTCGACGAGCACGAGCACGGCGAGCAGGGGTGTGGCCCGCACGGCCCCTCCGACGCGCACCACCAGTCGCTGGCCGTAGTAGGCCTCCGTCATGGGCACGCACCGGCGGAAGGCCCGGAGCACCCTCGACCGCTCCGGATCCAGGTGCTGCCGGCGCTGGCGCAGCATCCGCCAGCCGGTGTACAGCAGGAAGGCCGCGAAGACGTAGAGCACCCGCTCGAACGCGTGGATCAGGGCCGCGCCCGCCGCGATGAACGCCCCGCGCAGGACGAGGGCGCCGAACACCCCCAGGAACAGCACCCGGTGCTGGTAGCCGCGGGGGACGGCGAAGTACGAGAGGATCACGGCCCAGACGAACACGTTGTCCACCGAGAGGGACTTCTCGATGAGGTAGCCGGCGAAGTACTCCTGCCCCGCCCGCGGCCCGTGGAGGACCCAGAGCAGCACCCCGAAACCCGTTCCGCAGGCCACCCACACCGCGGTCCACACCGCGGCCTCGCGCAGCCCGATCGCGTGGGGACGGCGGTGGGCGAGCAGGTCGACGGCCAGCATCACCACGATGCCGCCGATCACCGCGGCCCACAGCCAGAACGGGACGTCCATGGCCACCAGCACCCCCCGGTTCCCGACCGGAGGTCTCTCCCGGCCCCTGACGGGCCCGTGCGCCGGGCCCGGGGAAGGCCGTCGTGACGACGCTGCGCGGGGGGATACTCCCCTCCTGGACCTTCCAGCGAACCCCTCCGCGCCCTCCACGTCAAGGGGCGTCACAAGGGTCTTCGCCGTCCCGCGGCCTTTCAGCACCCGGTGCTACGCTCGCAGAACAGCCGACGACGTGTCGGAGCCGCCCGCCGACGACGACAGCCGGCAGTGACGGCCGAAGACTTCGTCCGGGCCGGATCCCCGCCCGGACGGTCCCCGATGGTGGTGAGCGACCTGTCCACACGCCCTTCCCCCGGTCCCACCCGCACGTTCGGTGTCGAGGAAGAGCTGCTCCTCGTGCACGCCGAGACCCTGGAGCCCGCGGCCGTCGCCGAGGACGCGGTGCGCCTCCACGGCCTGCGGACGCCGGACGGGGCCGCGCGCGTCCACGAGATCACCAGGGAGCTGCAGCAGGAGCAGATCGAGGTCGCCGGCCCGCCCCTGACCGGTCTCCAGGAGCAGGTGGAGGCCATCCGCCGCGGCCGCTTCGTGGCCGACTCCGCGGCCCGCCGGGTCGGGGCCAGGGTCGTGGCGCTGGCCTCCCCGGTCGCGGTGGGGGCGCCCCACCTCGTCCCCACACCGCGCTTCCGCAGGATCCGCGAGCACTTCGGGCTCATCGCCGACGAACAGCTGACCTGCGGCTACCACGTCCACGTGGGGGTGGGCAGCCGGGAGGAGGGCGTGGCGGTCCTGGACCGGATCCGGGTGTGGCTGCCGGTGCTCCTGGCGCTCAGCGCCAACTCCCCGTTCTGGTACGGCCGGGAGACCGGGTTCAGCAGCTTCCGCTACCAGGCGTGGATCCGCTGGCCGACCGCCGGCCCGACCGACCTCTTCGGCTCGGTCGAGGAGCACGACCGCCAGCGCGACGACCTGCTGCGCTGCGGCGTGCCCATGGACCTGGGCATGATCTACTTCGACGCCCGGCTCTCCGCCCGCTATCCGACGGTGGAGATCCGCATCGCGGACGTGTGCCAGGACCCGGAGCAGGCGGGGGCGCTCGCCGCGCTGGTCCGCGGGCTGGTGGAGACCGCCGCACGGCAGTGGCAGGCGGGTCTGCCGGCCCCGGCCATCGGTGCGGCCCTGCTGCGGACGTGGTCGTTCCAGGCCAGCCGCGCCGGGGTCGAGGATGAGCTGGTCCGCCCGACCACCGGCGCCCCGGCCCCGGCCGCCGACGTCGTCGCGGAACTGCTCGACCACGTGGGCCCCGTGCTCACCGAGTGGGGGGAGTTCGAGGCGGTGGCGTCTACGGTCGCGGGCATCCTCCGGGACGGCTCCGGGGCGCGCCGCCAGCGGGCGGCCTTCGCCCGCAGCGGGGACCCGCGCGACGTGGTGCGCGCGGCGCTCGAGGCGACGCACCGGTGAGACGGGACGCACCGGTGAGACGACAGGGCCGGGTCGGGCGGCACCCCGGGCTGCGCCGGCGGCGCGTCGCGGTGGGACCGGTCGTGGTGGACGTGCGCGGGACCTTCGACCGTGCCCGGCCTCCCGTCGTGCTCGTCCACGGCATCGGCATGTCGAGCCGGTACTTCCTCCGCCTCGCGGACGCCCTCGCGCCCACCCACGACGTGTACGCCCTGGACCTCCCGGGCTGCGGGACGGCGCCGGGGCCGCGCCGTCCGCTGACCGTGCCCGAGCTCGCCGAGGTCCTCGCCGGGGCGCTCCCGGCGCTGGGGCTCGAACGGCCCGTCGTCGTCGGCCACTCCATGGGCTGCCAGGTCGTCGTGGACGCCGTGGCGGCCGCACCGGGCCTGTGCTCCGGGTGGGTCCTGATCGGTCCCACCGTGGACCCCGCCGCCCGGAGACTGGCCGCCCAGGCGTGGCGGCTGCTGCTGGACACGCTGCGGGAGCCCCCGGCCACCAATGCCGTGATCCTGCGCGACTACCTCCGCATGGGCCCGGTCCGGTACCTGCGCACCGCCCGGCACATGCTCCGGGACCGGATCGAGGAGAGCATCCACGGTTGCGCGCCGCCGGGCCTCGTGGTGCGCGGGGAACGGGACCCGATCGCTCCGCGGGACTGGACACGCCGTCTGGCGGCGGCTGCGGGGGCCCGCTTCCTCGAGATCCCCGGCGGCGCGCACGCCGTCCAGCACACGGGCCCCCGGGAGGTAGCCGCCGCCTGCCGGCCGTTCCTCTCCGCGTGCCTCCCCCCTTCCCGGCCGGACGTGCCCTCGTGACCCGGGAGCGGCCGGCCGGGACGGGGGCGAACCTCGCCGCGTGGGCCCTGGACTACGCCTACGCGCTCCGGTGGCAGGCCGCCGGTGCCCTCGGCCGCTGGGATCCGGCCCACTACCGTGCCCCGGGCGACCACGGCGGGCCGCGCGTCGTGCTGATCCCGGGCATCTACGAGTCGTGGACCTTCATGCTGCCCGTGGCCGGGCTGCTGCGGGAGCACGGACACGACGTCCACGTGGTGGAGGACCTCGGGTTCAACACCGGGACGATCGAGGAGATGGCCGCGCGGGTCGACCGGTACGTCAGGGCGCAGGGGATCGAGTCCTGCGTGCTGGTCGCCCACAGCAAGGGTGGCCTCATCGGCAAGCACCTGCTCGCCCACCACAACGCGCGCACGGTGATCCACGGCCTCGTGGCGGTCAACACGCCCTTCTCCGGATCCGCGCTCGCCCGCCTCCTGCCCCTCCGGACCGTC
The DNA here is from genome assembly GCF_044462265.1 of Kocuria rhizosphaerae. Taxonomy (NCBI): domain Bacteria; kingdom Bacillati; phylum Actinomycetota; class Actinomycetes; order Micrococcales; family Micrococcaceae; genus Kocuria; species Kocuria rhizosphaerae. Next base: position 58,523 of record NZ_JBISWL010000089.1, on the reverse strand, counting down.
CGGGTGTTCCTCCCGCGCTCCCCGGAGCTCTCGGCCCTGAGCACGCACCGCGCCGTGAACCGCGACATCGTCTCCGTCTACGGCCGCTTCGACCCCCACATCCCCGGCGGCAGCCGGCTCGACGGGGCGCGCAACGTCCAGCTCGACGTGCGCGGTCACTTCCGGCCGCTGAACGACCCCGGCGTGCACCGCGCGATCCTCGACGGGATCGGCTCGCTGACGCGCTGAGTCGCGCGCGGACCGGCCGGGACCGGCCTCCGTCGGAGCCGACTGCTAGTCTCCCCCCACCGTCCGGCCCGCGCCGCCCGCGAGGCCGGCACGCGGACGACGTCGGAGGGGTCGGTGGGACCGTGGTCGTGCTGGGACTCTCGCCCTACCAGGCGCGTGAACTGGTGTTCTGGGCACTCCTGTTCGGCGCGCTGGTGTGGGCCGCGGCCCGGATGCTCCGGTGGGCCGTGCTCCGCTACGGGCAGCACACCCGGTGGGGGAGGCGGACCCGGACCCGGCTGGGGCTGCGCCGGGCGCGGGACGACCTCCTGGAACGCCATGCCCGGGGGGAGATCACCGAGGAGGAGTACCGCGAGCGGCTGCGCATCCTGGACCAGGAGGGCCGTCCCGGTCCGTGACGGCGCGGCGCTGCGGCCGGAGACCGGACCGTCCGCAGCGGATCGGGCCCGACCGGCGCGGTGCCCGGGGGCCGACGAACGCGAAGCAGGCGGACGCACCGGAGGGGTCCGAGTCCTGCCGGACGGGCAGTACGAGAAGCCGACCCACGTCACGGGAGCGGTCTTCGGCGAGTGGACCGCTGCTGCCCCGGAGGGCCCGGCCCCACGGGCGCGCCCGCCCGGGACGGGCCGCCGGCGGGCGGCATCTTCACCGAACCTTCACGGGGCGCCGTTCCACCGTGCGAACCGGAAGTCTACTGTCGGTGGTGTGGCACGGACCGTGCCGCAGGATCCGGGAACACCCAGAGGAAGGAGCGAGTCCATGACACACGTCACCTCGATGCTGGAGACCTACCCGAAGGACATGGGATCGGTGGACAAGGACAAGCTGGCGGCGTGCATCGCCGCCTGTTTCGAGTGCGCCCAGACCTGCACCGCCTGCGCCGACGCCTGTCTGGCCGAGGACATGGTCGCCGAGCTGACCTCGTGCATCCGGAAGAATCTCGACTGCGCCGACGTCTGCGCGGCGACCGGGAACGTGCTCTCCCGCCTGACCGGCAACAACGCCGAGGTCACCCGCACCCTCCTCGAGGCGTGCCGGACCGCCTGCAAGGTCTGCGGCGACGAGTGCGCCGGCCACGCGGGAGAGCACGAGCACTGCCGCGTCTGCGCCGAGGCCTGCCGCCGCTGCGAGCAGGCCTGCGCGGACCTGCTCGCGTCCCTCGGCTGAGCCACGACCCGGCGGCGACGCGGTCCGGAGGACGACCCGGCCACGATCGACAGGGGCGCGGTCGACCGCGTCCGCAACGGAACACGAAGGAGAGCACACGATGGCGAGGATCTTGATGATCGTCTCGGCCGCAGACTCCCTGACCATGAGGGACGGCACCGAGCACCCCACCGGGGTGTGGGCCGAGGAGCTCGTGGTGTCCCACCGCGCGCTCCGGAACGCGGGACACGAGGTGGACCTGGCCTCACCCGGCGGGAAGCGGCCGACGTTCGACGAGGCCAGCCTGAGCCCGGAGATGGCCGGTGGCCGGGAGAGGGCCGACGAGTTCCGGGACTACATCGCGTCCGTCGACGACGAGCTGGCGCACCCCCTCGTACTGGCCGGTGTGGACGTCTCCCGCTACGACGCGCTGGTGCTGCCCGGCGGCCACGGTCCCATGGCCGACCTGTACCGCGACGCGGAGCTGGGTCGGATCCTCGTCGAGGCCGACCGGGCCGGGCGGATCATCGCCCCGTTCTGCCACGGTCCCGCCGGGCTGCTCAGCGCGGTCGACGACAAGGACCGGTTCGCGTTCGCCGGCCGCCGCATGGCGGTCTTCACCGACGACGAGGAACTCTCGGGCGGGACCGGGGAGAACACCCCCTGGTTCGTCGAGACCGTCCTGCGGGAGAAGGGGGCCGTCGTGGAGCCGGGCCCGGACTGGTCCCCGGTCGTGGTGCGCGACGCCAACCTGATCACGGGCCAGAACCCGCAGTCCAGCGAGCAGGTCGCCCAGGAGGTGCTCCGCGCGCTGGGCCAGTAGTCCGCGCGACGGGCGGCCCGCGCCCCCGCGGTGCGGGCCGCCTCGCCTGCACGGTGCCCGTCAGGATCGGAAGCAGTAGGAGTCCGAGGACGCGTCCCCGCCCTGCAGCCGGATCTGGTGGACCCGCAGGCCGCGGAAGTCGTCCCCGGAGAGGAAGAAATCCTCGTCGATCGACAGCCCGCCGCGCTCCGTGTCGGCGTCGATCTTGGCCATCCACGCCCCGACGCCGTGGGGGTAGAACTGGTCGTCCCATGCACCGTAGAGGGAGTTGGTCACGTACACGCGTGCCCCGTCGCGGCTGGTCTCGACCATCTGCGGACCCCCGGCCAGACGCTGCCCCGGCGCCGAAGGGTGCGGCACCCGGCCGGCCACGCCCCCCAGGCGCACCGAGCCGGTCTCCCGGGGACGGGCCGGATCGGACACGTCGTACTGCTTGAGCTCCCCGGTGCCCCAGCAGGAGACGTAGAGCCATCGGTCGTCCACGGACAGCGAGATGTCGGTGACCAGCGGCGGCACGGCCCCGAACGGGCGCAGGGCCGGGGGCAGGTCCTCCTCCGCGGCGGGTTCGGCCGGGATGCTGATGACCTTCTCCACGGCCCACGTGCCGTCCTCCTCGCGCCACCAGCGGAAGACGGCGGCGGAGAGGTCCTCGGTGGAGACGACCGAGTCCACGAAGCCCCAGCTCGCCGCGGGGTCGTGGGCCGGGCGCAGCTCCAGGACCATCTGGTGCTCGGGCCCGCACTCGACGCGCTGCAGGTGCTTGCCCTCGGCGAGGTCCCAGAAGTGCACGGCGTGCCCGTACTCCTGGTTCAGCAGCTGCTCGGGGACCAGGCCGTTCTCGACCATGGCGGGCGTGCCCCACTCGCTGGTGACGAGGGTGTTCTGCATCAGGTGCCACCACGCGTCGTAGGACAGGTGCTGCGGGCCCCGGTCGGTCTCCCACCTGCCGACCACGTCGAAGGTGTCGTGGTCCAGCACCGCGATGCCGCCCGGCCCCCCGTCCCCCTCGGCCGTGCCGAGGCAGGAGAGGTAGATCCCGTCCGGGCCGCAGTGCAGCGTGTGGGGGCGGGAGTACCCGGCCTTCCGCGCGAGTTCCCCGGCGGTGATCGTCTTGACCACCCGGGGGTTGCGGGGGTCGGGGTGGGTGTCGGCGACGTGCACGTTGGAGGACCGCAGTCCCGGCAGCAGGAGGTAGCGGCGAGCCAGTCCCTCCATGTCGTGACCCTCGTGCATGAGCGCGCTGCTGCAGGCGTTCCAGCCGAAGTGGTGCAGCTCGTCGCCCGTGGTGGGCATGTCCGCCCAGCCCACCACGGTGCCGTAGGACTCCGAGGCCGGGTCGAGGTCGACGACCGTGAGGGCGTCGGGCCGTCCCGCGGCGCGGTCGAAGGCCACCACGTAGGCCAGTTTCTCCCGCGGCGCGGCGGCGGCCTCGGCCGGGGAGCGGTAGAAGGTCGGGTCGGGCGGCTCCGTGCCGGCGGACCCGGCTCCGTGGTCGTGGTCGTGGTCGTGGTGGTGCTGGGAGTGCATGGCGTCTCCTGGTCTCGCGGTCGCAGGCTCGGACGTGGTGCCGGGCCGGTGCCCGGGCGGGGCACCGGCCCGTGGTCAGGACTCGTCGTAGATCCGGAAGGCCATGGTGCCGTGGGTCACGGCGGCCCCGGCCCCCAGGGCCGCGGCGACCAGGGTGGCCTCGGCGATCTGGGCCTTGCTGGCCCCGGCCTTCTTGGCCTGGATGACGTGGATCTGGATGCAGTACGGGCACTGGGAGGAGATGGCCACGCCCACGGCGATGAGCTCGCGGTGGAGGTGGTCGATGGCTCCGCCCTCGTGGCCGAGGGTGCCGTCGAACTTGGCGAAGGCCTGGAACTCGTGCGGGGCGAGCTCCTTGAACTCGGCGAGCCGCTCCAGGTCCTGCGGGGTGTGGTAGTGCTTCGTCACGGTGCTGTCCTCTCGGGTCGGTGGGACGGAAGGCGGTGCTCGTGGGTCAGCCGCGCAGGCTCCGCAGGGCGCCGGCCCAGGCGACGACCTGGTCGAAGACCGTCTCCAGGTCCTGTGCGGCGGCCTCCGTGGGCGCGAAGTAGTTCCCGTCGAACTCCGAGCCGAACGGCAGGAACACCTGGGCCCGGACGTCGGCCATCTGCAGCTCCGCGGCGACCAGCCGCCAGGCCTCCACGGCACGCGTGCCCCCGGCGCTGCCGTAGCTGACGAAGCCGATGGACTTGTTGTTCCACTCCGCGTAGAGGTAGTCCACGGCGTTCTTCAGCGCCGCCGGGACGGAGTGGTTGTACTCCGGGGTGACGAAGACGAAGCCGTCGTAGGACGCGATCTTCTCCGACCAGGCCTTCGTGTGCTCGTTCGCGTACCGGCCCATGGACGGGGGCACCGGCTCGTCCAGCAGGGGCAGGCCCTGCTCGGCGATGTCCACGAGGTCGTACCGCGCATCGGGGCGGCGCGACGCGTGCTCGTGCACCCAGCGCGCCACGTCCTCCGCATTGCGGTTCGGGCGGGTGCTGCCGACGACGATCGCTATGCGGGTCATGACGTGCCTCCTCCGGTCTCGGCTCGTGCCGGCCCCGGTCGGGGGGAGCGGCCGCGGACCGCGCGGGACAGTGGTGCCGCTCTCAGGGTACTGAGAGGACCGGCGGGGAGGACACCCCCGGGCCCCGTTTTACGGACGACGGTGCACGTCCGGCGGCCCGGGTGATCAGGCGGCGTCGGCGCCTGCTGGGGGCGTCCCGTGCGCACGCGGGTCGACGACGCACTGCCCGGTGCTCAGCCCGGATCCCGCCCCCGGCCGGGACCGTCCCTGCGGCCGCCGTGGGCGTCGTGGCCCCGGAGCTCCGCCAGGGCGGATCCGTCGCCGTACCGGTCGCAGGTGATGACGCTGAGCTTGCCGTTGGTCTCGAGCACGACGGCCCGCACCCGGGAGAGGTCGCCGATGCCTTGCATGCGCACGGCCTGGCGCAGCTCGGACGCGGTGAGCCGGTTGCGGTGCAGGGCATCCCAGCGGATCTCGCCGTCCCCGAGCAGCAGCGCAGGTTCCGAGGTGAAGACCCCGCGGGCGCGTGGCCACCGGGCGGAGATCCAGGCGACCAGCAGCTGGAGTCCGGCCAGCAGGGCGAGCGCGGTGAGGCCCTCCGACCAGGAGACGTCCGAGCTCAGGAAGATCGTGGCCAGGGTCGAGCCCAGGGCCACCGTCACCACGAAGTCGAAGACGTTGAGCTGTCCCAGGGTGCGCTTGCCCGAGAGGCGGAGCACCACGACGAGTGTGGTGTACGAGGCTGCCCCGACGAGGACGATGCGCAGGATGTCGGTCCAGGAGTCGAACCACATGGGCGTTTCCCTTCGTGATGGCGGGCCGGCGGCAGTTCAGACGACCGCGTCGTGCTCTTCCTTCGGCTCCGGCTCCCGGTGCCGCAGCCAGGCGCTGAGGGGCGCGGAGGTGAGGCCGTGCAGCAGCACGGAGGCGGTGATGGCCAGGGTGGTCAGGACGAAGATCTCGTGGTTCCCGGTGTGGCGCTCGGCCATCGTGGCGTAGAACAGGGCCGAGACCCCCACCGGGGCGAACCAGCTGAGGAAGAACGTCTCCGGGCGGTCGTGGAGGTCCTTGATGAGCGGGCGCAGGGCCCACACGGTCACGAGCCGGCGCACGAGCACGGCGGCGGCCACCACCACGGCAGCGGGCCAGCCGAGCCGCGCCCACTCGACGATCGGCAGGGCCATCCCCAGCAGCACGAAGACCGGCAGCAGGAAGAGCCGGGCGACGGCGTCGTGGACCTTGTCCTCCTCCGCCTCCTCCCGCTGCGGAATGACCTGCCCGAACACGGCCACCCCGACGAACACCACGAGGATGTCGTCGGTGCCCAGCAGCTTGCCGACCCCGAGCAGCAGCAGGGCGAGCGGCACGATGAACGCGAGGTACGAGCTCTCCTCCATGAGGCCGTGCCTGCGCACGAGCACGAACAGCTTGCCCAGCCCGAAGCCGGCCACGAGACCGATGCCGGCGGCGCCCAGGACCTCCCACAGCAGCACCGTGGTCAACAGCTCGTGCCACGCCCGGTCCGGCTCGGTGAGCAGCAGCACGGGCAGCATGACGAACAGGTAGCCGAGGCCGTCGTTGAGCCCGCTCTCGGCGGAGAGGTTGTGACGGACCCGTTCGGTCACCCTCTCCTCGGCCAGCGACCCGGTGACGATCGGCGTGGTGACCACGGGGTCGGTCGGTGTGACGACGGCGGCGAGCAGCAGGGCGGCCACGAACGGCAGCCCCAGGCCCCACCAGAGGACACCCGTGGCGACGACGAGCATCAGAGCCATGCCCACGCCGATGATCGCCAGCAGCCACCGCACGTTGTCGCGCCAGTAGCCGTGCGGCAGGCGCAGCGCCACCCCGGCCAGGCCCACGCCCAGGGTGATCCGGGCGGCCTCCTCCAGGAGCGTGCCGGCGGGCACCCGGAAGTCCGCGATCCGCAGCAGGTCGAGGGCGTGGGGCCCGATCAGGACCCCGAAGGCCAGGCACAGCAGGGGTCCGGGAAGGCTCGCCCGCTGCAGCACCGTGGAGAAGGCCGAGAACACGAGCATCGCCCCGGCGAACAGCGCCAGGACCAGGTTGATCTCCACGGGGTGCTCCCTCCTCCGGATCCGCCGGGGCGATGGTTCGTGACTCCTCGGTCCCTACCGTAATCCTGCTGATGGTAGAACGGACAAGGGCGAGGACCGCCGCAAGGGCCGCGCCGGACGGGCGCGGAGGCCGGGAAGAAGGGGGAACGGCGTGGACGTGGTGCTGACACTCGCGGGGATCGCCCTGATCGTGATGGGGCTGCTCGACATCTTCCACGGCCTGCTGCACCCCAGCGGCAAGGGAGCGCTCGGCCACGCCGTCCTGGTGGGGGCGTGGCGGCTCTCGAAGGCCACGGGCCACCGGGCCGGCTCCGTCGTCGGTCCGGCGGCGATGGTCGCGGTCGTCCTCGTGTGGGTGGGGCTGCAGGCGCTGGGGTGGGCCCTCGTCTACCTTCCGCACGTGCCCGGCGGGTTCAGCTACTCTCCGGGGGTCGACGCGTCCGACTACGGGGACCTCGCCGAGGCGCTCTACATCTCCCTCGTCACACTCGCGACGCTCGGCTTCGGCGACGTCGTGGCCGTCGATCCCGTCCTCAGGCTCGCGTCCCCGATCGAGGCCCTCACCGGGTTCGCCCTGCTGACCGCGGCCCTGACCTGGTTCACGCAGGTCTACCCGCCCCTGTCCCGGCGCCGCTCGCTGGCCCTGGAGCTGAAGTCCCTCGCGGACGAGGGCTGGGCCGGATCGATCCCGCAGCTGGATCCGGTGGCGGCCGCAGGCGTCCTCCACACGCTCGCCGCCGAGGTGGACAAGGCCCGCATCGACCTGACCCAGTACAACGAGAGCTACTACTTCCAGGAGGAGGACCCTGCGCTGTCCCTGGCACGGCAGCTGCCCTGCACCCTGCTCCTGCGCGACGCGGCGGCAACCGCACCCACGGCCGACGTCCGGCTCGCCGGAGCCCGGTTGGGCGGCGCCCTCGAGCAGCTCGCGCACAAGCTCCGGAAGGACTTCGTGCGCTCCGGTCCGTCGCCGGAGGAGGCCTTCGCCGCCTACGCGGAGGACCACCGGCGCCATGGCCGCCGCTGAACGCCCGACCGGACGGCCCACCAGGTCCTCGGCCGGCTCGTGGACCGGGGCACCGGTCGGTCGACAGCACGCTGACTGGGACAAGCCGGCTGGCACAATGGGCACGTGACCGACCAGACCGAGATCCTCAGCGCCCTCCAGGACGTGCGGGCGCTGCTCGCGGCGTCGAGCCTGCCGCTGTCCACCACCGACGTCCTGCGCGAGCGGGAGGAGATCGGCCGGGCCGTCGCCCAGCTCGACGACTACGTCCTGCCGCGCGTGCGCCGCCTCGACGCCCCGCTCCTCGCGGTCGTCGGCGGGTCCACCGGGGCGGGCAAGTCCACGCTCGTGAACGCGGTCGTGGGGCACCCGGTGACCCGGGCCGGGGCCATCCGCCCCACCACCCGCCAGCCCATCCTGATCCACCACCCACGCGACGCCGAGGCCTTCGCGACGCAGCGGGTGCTCCCGCACCTGAGCCGGATCCACGCGCAGAAGGTCCCGGGGGCGGCCGTGGCGGGCAGGGCTCCCGCCCCGGCGGCGCTGCCCGGCACGGCGGACGGACAGGCCCTGGTGCTCCTGGCGGAGGAGCGCATCCCCGAGGGCGTCGCGCTGCTCGACGCCCCGGACGTCGACTCGATCTCGGACGACAACCGCCGGCTCGCCGGCCAGCTGCTCGCGGCCGCGGACCTGTGGCTGTTCGTCACGACCGCCAACCGCTACGCCGACGCCGTCCCGTGGCGGCTGCTCGTCGAGGCCGCCCAGCGGGAGATCACCGTGGCGGTGGTCCTCGACCGCGTCCCGCAGGGTCTCGAGGGGGAGATCGAGGAGGACCTGCGGCGGATGCTCGCCGACCGGGGGCTCGGCGAGGCCCCGGTGTTCGTGGTCCCGGAGTCCCCGCTCAACGAGACGGGCATGCTCCCGCCCCACGTCGTGGCCCCGGTCGCCGACTTCCTCGCCGAGCTGGGCCGGGACGCCGCCGCCCGGTCGGAGATCGCCCGGCGCACCGTCGGCGGGGCGGTCCGCGCCGTGGCCGACCGCACGGATGCCGCGGGGGACGCGGTGCTCGTGCAGCAGCGCGTCGCCGCGCAGCTGCGCACCGACGTCGAGCGGGCCTTCGACGAGGCGCTGGAGGCCGTCGTCGACTCCACCCGGGACGGGACGCTGCTGCGCGGAGAGGTCCTGGCCCGCTGGCAGGACTTCGTGGGCACCGGGGAGTTCTTCCGCGGCCTGGAGTCCGGGATCGGGCGGGCACGGGACCGCGTCACCGCGTTCTTCACCGGCAGGCCGGCGCCAGAGGTGCAGGTCGAGGAGGCCATCGAGACCGGACTGCAGACCGTCGTCGTCGAGGAGGCCGCCCGCGCCGCGGAGACGGCCGAGCGGCGCTGGCAGGACGAGCCCGCCGGCCGGGTGCTGCTCGGGGGCAGCGACCTCGGCTCCCTGCCCCCCGACTTCCGGGAGCGCACCGCGGAGCAGGTCCGGGCCTGGCAGGGCGACCTCATGGAGCTCATCCAGCGCGAGGGCGCCGACAAGAGGACCCGCGCCCGGGCCCTGTCCCTGGGACTCAACGGCCTCACCGTGCTGCTCATGATCGGCGTCTTCTCCATGACCGGCGGGCTCACCGGGCTCGAGGTCGGCATCGCCGGCGGGTCCGGCGTGGTCGGCACCAAGCTGCTCGAGGCCGTCTTCGGCGAGGACGCCGTGCGGCGCATGGCCGAGGACGCCCGGAGGAACCTCGAGTCCCGCATCTCCACCCTCATGGACCAGCAGGCGGCCGTGTTCCTGCGGCGCCTCGACGTCCTGGACGGGCACCCCGAGGCCCACGAGCTCAAGGCCGGGGCCCAGCGCGTGCGAGCCGCGGCCGGGAGCCTGGGGGAGGGCCGGTGACCCCCGCCCGCCAGGCCGCCCCGACGCTGTCCGAGCGCCTGGCCGCGCTCGCCCGGGCCACCGACCTCGCGGCCGGCCGGCTCGACGACGACGCCGTGGCCGCGTCCCGCAGCGTCCTGGACCGGGCCGCCGAGCGCCGCGCCCTGTCCGCTGACCACACCGTGGTCGGGTTCTTCGGGGCCACCGGGTCCGGCAAGTCCTCGCTGTTCAACGCGGTGGTGGGCCGGGAGATCGCCCGTGCGGCCCCCCGCCGGCCCACCACCTCCGAGCCCCTGGCCGCGGTGTGGGGCGAGCCCGGCAGCGAGGCCCTGCTGGACTGGCTCGGCGTCGCCCAGCGCCACCACGTGGACACGCCCCTGCCCTCGGGCCAGGAGGAGCCCGGCCGGTGGACGCGCGTCAAGGACCGGATCACGGGCGCGAGCGCGCCCGAGGGGCCGGGCGGCCTCATCCTGCTCGATCTGCCCGACTTCGACTCCGTGAGCCTGCACCACCGCACCATCGTGCAGCGCCTGGTGGGAATGGTCGACGTCGTGGTGTGGGTCGTCGACCCGCAGAAGTACGCCGACGCGATCATCCACCAGGAGTTCATCGCGCCGCTGGCCCGGCACGGGGCCGTGACCATGGTCGTGATGAACCAGGTCGACCGGCTCCCCGCGGCGGAGGTGCCCGCCGTGATGGCCTCCCTCGAACAGCTCGTGACCCAGGACGGGCTGCCCGTCTCGGGGCTGTCGAAGCCCGTGGCCGTCTCGGCCGTGACGGGGCAGGGGGTGGAGGCGCTGCGCTCGCGGATCCGTCAGGTGGCGGACTCCCGGGCCGCCGCCGGGGCGCGGCTCGACGCCGACGTCACCGACGCCGCCGAGCTGCTCGCGGCCGCGTCGGGCGAGACCCGGCCCGCCGGGATCACCGAGGAGGCGCAGGAGCGGCTGGCCGGGGGGCTGGCGCAGGCGGCGAACGTTGCCGGCATCGCGCGCGCCGCGGGCAGGTCCTACGCCCTCCACGCCGCCGGGCACACCGGATGGATCGCCACCCGCTGGCTGCTGAAGTTCCGCAAGGACCCGATGCGCCGGCTCAACCTGGACCGCGGGGACTCCGTCGCCCCCGAGGTCAACCGGACCTCCCTGCCGCCGATGGGCGCGGCCCAGCGGGCCGCCGCCGACTCCGCGGTGCGCACGTTCGCCCACGACGCCGCCGCCGGCGCCTCGGAGCCGTGGACCCGGTCGGTGCGCCAGGCCGCGCGGACCCACCAGGAGAAGCTGCCGGACGCGATCGACCAGGCGATCGCCCGCACGGACTTCCGGGCCCGCAGGAACTCCTGGTGGTGGCTCGTCTTCGACGTGCTGCAGTGGATCGCGATGCTCGCGGTGGTGGCCGGCCTCCTGTGGCTGCTCGGGCTGTTCCTGCTGGAGTGGTTCCAGGTTCCCGTGCCCCCGCCCCCGTACGTGGAGGGCTTCCCGCTGCCCGTGCCCACCCTGCTCGTGCTCGCCGGCGTGGTGAGCGGAGTGTTCCTGGCGCTGACCGGGCGCGTCCTCGCGGGCTTCGGCGCCCGGATGCGGGAGCGCTCCGTGCGGCGGAGGCTGCGCGTGTCGGTCGCCGAGGCGGGTCGGCGCACCGTCGTCGAGCCCGTGCGGGCGGAGCTCGAGACCTTCGCCGCCTTCCGGGAGGCGCTCGCCGTCCTGCGCGGCTGAGCGCGACGGCCGCAGGCAGCCGTGGCCGGGGCGGACCGCCGCGCCCTCGTGCGGACGGGACTACTGCGCGGTCGCGCGGACCGCCTCCGTGAGCTGCCGCGCCGCCTGCACCACGACCTCGGCGTGCAGGCGCCCGGGCTGGCGGGTGAGCCGCTCGATCGGGCCGGAGATCGACACCGCCGCGATCACCCGGCCGGAGGGTCCGCGCACGGGAGCGGAGACGGAGGCGATGCCCGGCTCGCGCTCGCCGAGCGACTGCGCCCATCCGCGGCGCCGGACCCCGGCCAGCACGGTCGCGGAGAACCGGGCGTGGCGCAGGCCCTCCAGCAGCCGGTCGTGGTCCTCCCAGGCCACCAGCACCTGCGCGGCGGAGCCCGCCTTCATGGACAGCTGGGTGCCCACCGGGATGGTGTCCCGCAGCCCGATGGGCCGCTCCGCGGAGGCGACGCACACGCGCCACTCGCCCTGCCGCCGGAAGATCTGGGCCGACTCCCCGGTCGCGTCGCGCAGATTGACGAGCACCGGGCCGGCGGCGGCGATCAGCCGGTCCTCGCCCGCGGCGGAGGCCAGCTCCACGAGCCGTGAGCCCAGCACGAAGCGGCCCTGGATGTCCCGGCCCACGAACCGGTGGTGGGCGAGGGCCACCGCCAGCCGGTGCACCGTCGGGCGGGCCAGCCCTGTGGCGCCGACCAGCTGGGCGAGCGTCGCGGGGCCGGCCTCGAGGGCGTCGAGGATCATCGAGGCCTTGTCGACCACCCCCACGCCGCTCGGGGAGGAGGCGGGGTGCAGTTCGAGCGCCTCACCCGTCCCCTGCCCGCCCAGGGGGGTGCCCAGCAGGGCGCCGGACGGGTCCATGTGTCCAGATGTGTCCATGTTTCGATACTGCCGTCTCAGAATGTGAGAAGCAAGCCGAAAAGCTGGCCTCCGCCGAACGCGTGCGACGACCATGGACCAAAGACCGACAGGCAGCACGGAAGGATCCGCCATGCCGGACTACCAGTCCACGACCCCCTCCACGACTCCCGCGGCGCCCCGGGCCGGTGGGCGCACGCTCGCCGAGAAGGTCTGGGCGGACCACCTCGTTCGCCAGGGCGAGGACGGACGACCGGATCTGCTCTACATCGACCTGCACCTGCTCCACGAGGTCACCTCCCCGCAGGCCTTCGAGGGGCTGCGTCTGGCGGGCCGGCGGCTGCGCCGCCCCGACCTCACGATCGCCACCGAGGACCACAACACGCCCACGCAGGACATCTTCTCGCGCATCGCCGACGACACCTCGCGCAAGCAGATCGAGACCCTCCGCGCCAACTGCGAGGAGTTCGGCGTGCGCCTGCACCCGCTGGGCGACGCCGAGCAGGGCATCGTGCACGTGGTCGGCCCGCAGCTGGGCCTGACCCAGCCGGGCACGACCGTGGTGTGCGGTGACTCCCACACGTCGACACACGGCGCGTTCGGGGCCCTGGCCTTCGGCATCGGCACCTCCGAGGTCGAGCACGTCATGGCGACCCAGACCCTGCCGCTGGCCCCCTTCCGGACCATGGCGATCAACGTCGAGGGCACGCTGCGCCCGGGCGTCACGGCGAAGGACATCATCCTGGCCGTCATCGCCAAGATCGGCACCGGCGGCGGGCAGGGCTACGTCCTGGAGTACCGCGGCTCGGCGATCCGGTCGCTGTCCATGGAGGCCCGGATGACGATCTGCAACATGTCGATCGAGGCCGGCGCCCGTGCGGGCATGATCGCCCCGGACGAGACCACGTTCGACTACGTCCAGGGCCGCCCGCACGCGCCCGAGGGCGCCGACTGGGACGCGGCGGTCGAGTACTGGCGGACCCTGCGCACCGACGACGACGCCGTCTTCGACGCCGAGGTCTTCCTGGACGCCGACGAGCTCGAACCGTTCGTCACCTGGGGCACCAACCCGGGGCAGGGCGTCCCCCTGTCCTCGGCCGTGCCCGACCCCGAGGACCTGGGCGACGAGAACGACAAGGCCAACGCCCGCCGGGCCCTCGAGTACATGGACCTGGAGCCGGGCACGCCGATGAAGGAGATCAGGGTCGACACGGTCTTCCTCGGCTCCTGCACGAACTCCCGGATCGAGGACCTGCGCGCCGCGGCGGAGATCGTCAAGGGCCGGACGAAGGCCGAGAACGTGCGCATGATGGTCGTGCCCGGCTCCGCGAAGGTCCGGCTGCAGGCCGAGGCCGAGGGGCTGGACCGGGTGTTCACGGAGTTCGGGGCGGACTGGCGCTTCGCCGGGTGCTCGATGTGCCTGGGCATGAACCCGGACCAGCTGGCCCCGGGGGAGCGGTGCGCCTCGACGTCCAACCGCAACTTCGAGGGCCGGCAGGGCAAGGGGGGGCGCACCCACCTGGTCTCCCCGCTCGTGGCCGCGGCCACCGCCGTGCGCGGCACCCTGTCCTCCCCGTCCGACCTCGACGCCCCCGGCGCCGTCGCCGCGGCGGCCTGACCGGCGTCCCGAACCCCAGGAAGGCCCTCCCATGGAGAAGTTCACCACGCACCGGGGCGTCGGCGTCCCGCTGAAGCAGTCCAACGTGGACACCGACCAGATCATCCCCGCCGTCTACCTCAAGCGGATCACCAAGACCGGTTTCGAGGACGCGCTCTTCGCCGCGTGGCGCAAGAACGAGGACTTCGTGCTGAACCAGGAGCCCTACCGCCACGGCACGGTGCTCGTGGCCGGTCCGGACTTCGGGACCGGCTCCTCCCGCGAGCACGCCGTGTGGGCGCTGCGCGACTACGGCTTCCAGGTGGTCATCTCCTCCCGGTTCGCGGACATCTTCCGCGGCAACTCCGGCAAGCAGGGCCTGCTGGCCGCGCAGGTGGACCAGGCCGACGTCGAGCTGCTGTGGAAGCTGATCGAGGAGCACCCCGGCACCGAGATCGAGGTGGATCTCGGGACCCGGACCGTGACGTGCGACACCGTCACCGTTCCGTTCACCATCGACGACTACACCCGCTGGCGGCTCATGGAGGGGCTCGACGACATCGGGCTCACGCTCCAGCACGAGGCCGAGATCGAGGAGTTCGAGGCCTCCCGGCCCGCGTTCAAGCCGACCACGCTGCCCGCCCGCAGCTGAGCCCCTCCGGTCCGGCGGCGCCCGCCCGGCCCGCCGGACCGTGCGCTGTCCCGGACACGCACGACACCGTGCTGTCCGGAGCTGCCCGCCGGGGAACCTACACTGTACGGGTGCCGTTCCCGCCCGGGGCGGTCCGGCAAGAGCAGATCGGAAGGTCATGAGCAGCGCACTGCACATCACGGGCGGCGTCCCCCTGTCCGGGCAGGTCACCGTGCGAGGGGCGAAGAACCTCGTCCCCAAGGCCATGGTCGCCGCCCTCCTGGGGTCGACACCGTCCGTCCTGGCCAACGTGCCGGAGATCAAGGACGTCCAGGTGGTCACGGACCTGCTGTCCCTGCACGGCGTGGAGGTCTCCCGCGAGGACGGCCGCCTGGCCCTGGACCCCTCCAACGTGACCACGGCGCGGCACGCCGACATCGACGCCCACGCCGGGGACTCCCGCATCCCGATCCTGCTGTGCGGACCTCTCCTGCACCAGATCGGGGAGGCGTTCATCCCCGACCTCGGCGGCTGCCGGATCGGCGACCGGCCCATCAACTACCACCTCGACGTGCTCCGCCACTTCGGGGCCCGCGTGGAGAAGCTCGAGTCCGGGATCCGGATGAGCGCACCGCACGGCCTGCACGGGGCCAAGGTGGAGCTGCCGTACCCGTCGGTGGGCGCGACAGAGCAGGTGCTGCTCACGGCGACCCGCGCCGACGGCCACACCGAGCTGCGCGGGGCCGCGACCGAGCCCGAGATCCTCGACCTCATCGCGATCCTGCAGAAGATGGGGGCGATCATCACGGTCCAGACGGACCGCGTGATCCGCATCGAGGGCGTTCCCGAGCTCACCGGCTACCGGCACCGGGCCATGCCCGACCGCATCGAGGCGGCCTCCTGGGGCTCCGCCGCGCTGGCCACCGGCGGCGACATCTTCGTGTGCGGCGCCCGCCAGGCCGACATGATGACCTTCCTCAACACCTTCCGGAAGATCGGCGGGGGCCTGGACATCGCCGACGACGGCATCCGCTTCTACCACCCGGGCGGCGACCTCAACCCCCTGATCGTGGAGACCGACGTGCACCCCGGTTTCATGACCGACTGGCAGCAGCCGCTCGTCGTCGCCCTGACCCAGGCGAAGGGCGTGTCCATCGTCCACGAGACGGTCTACGAGAACCGCTTCGGCTTCACCGGCGCCCTCAACGGGATGGGCGCGACGATCCAGCTCCACCGCGAGTGCCTCGGCTCCGTGCCGTGCCGGTTCGGGCAGCGCAACTTCGTGCACTCCGCCGTGATCTCGGGGCCGACCCCGCTGCGGGCCGCCGAGATCAACATCCCGGACCTGCGCGGCGGCTTCTCGCACCTGATCGCCGCCCTGGCCGCCGAGGGCACGTCCCACGTCACGGGCGTCGAGCTCATCGAGCGCGGCTACGAGCGCTTCACGGAGAAGCTCGCGGGTCTCGGGGCGTCGTTCGAGCTCGACGGCGCGTGAGCCGGGCCCGCCGATGAGCCGTACCTCCGACCGCAGCTTGTTCCGCGTGCTCGCCGGGATCGTGAAGCCGGCCTACCGGCTGGTGGCCCGGCTGCGCTGGACGGGGGAGGAGCACTTCCCCGCGGAGGGCGGGTTCATCGTGGTGCCCAACCACCTGACGGAGCTCGATCCCCTCACGGTCGCTCTCGTGCTCTACGACAACGGGGTCATGCCCCGCTTCCTGGCCAAGGCCTCCCTGTTCCGCGTTCCGCTCCTGGGGTCCACGCTGCGGGCCACCGGCCAGGTGCCCGTACTGCGGGGAACGGCCGACGCCGCCGCCGCCCTCACCGCCGCCCGCGCCGAGCTGGAGTCCGGCGGGGCCGTCGTCGTCTACCCGGAGGGCACCCTCACCCGGGACCCCGACCGGTGGCCCATGTCCGGGCACACGGGCGCGGCCCGCCTCGCGCTGGCCACGGGCCTTCCGGTCGTCCCGCTGGCCCACTGGGGCGACCAGGAGGTCCTGGACCGCGGGCCCTCGGGCCGGCGGTCGTTGAGCCTGTTCCCGCGCAAGGACGTGCGCGTGCGGATCGGCGCGCCCGTGGACCTCACCCCGTGGCGCGGCCACGTCACCGACCTCGCCCGGCCGGTGGGCGGCGAGGCGGAGGCGCTCGAGGAGGCCACGGACGCGATCATGCGGGCCGTGAGCCGCGAGCTGGCCGCGCTGCGCGGCACCGAGGCCCCTGCCCGCCTGTGGGACCGCCGCCGAGGAGGCCGCCTGTGACACAGCCCCTGACCGCGCCCGGAACCACACCGGCACGGGACCCCTCGGGACCACGCAAGGTCGCCGTCCTCGGCGCCGGCTCCTGGGGCACGACGTTCGCGAAGATCCTCGTCGACAGCGCCCGGGAGACCGCCCACGCCCACGGGACGCCGCTCGAGCGGACGGTCGTGCTCTGGGGCCGGGACCGCGCCGCCATGGAGCACACCGCGCGGACGAGGGTCAACGACCGGTACGTCCCCGGCATCAGGCTCCCGGAGCCGCTGGTGATCACCGCCGACCTGGAGGCCGCAGTGCGCGGGGCGGACCTCGTGGTCCTCGCCGTTCCCGCCCAGTCGCTGCGGCCGCAGCTCGCCGCCGTGGCCCAGCTGCTGGACCCGGACGCCGTCGTGCTGTCCCTGGCCAAGGGGCTCGAGCGGGACACGGGGCTGCGGATGAGCGAGGTGGTCGCGGAGGAGCTGGGCCGGGCCACCGGCCGCGGTCCCGGCCACTGGCGGGAGCGCACGTGCGTGCTCTCCGGCCCCAACCTGGCCATGGAGATCGCCGAGGAGCAGCCCACGGCCTCCGTGGTGGCGGCACCGGACACGGAGCTCGCCTCCTGGGTCGCGCACGCCTGCCGGACCCGGTACTTCCGCCCGTACACCAACACCGACGTGGTGGGCACCGAGATCGCGGGCGTCGTGAAGAACGTCATCGCGCTGTCCGTGGGGATCGCCGACGGCCGGCACTTCGGGGAGAACTCGAAGGCGTCCATCATCACCCGCGGCCTCGCCGAGACGACCCGGCTGGCGCTGGCCCTCGGCGGGAAGCTCGAGACCCTCTCGGGGCTCGCAGGGATGGGCGACCTCGTGGCCACCTGCTCCTCGCCGCTGTCGCGCAATCGCACGGCCGGCCGGCTGCTCGGCCTGGGCAAGAGCCTCCGGGAGGTCCAGGAGGAGATGACCCAGACCGCCGAGGGCATCAAGTCGGCACCGGCCGTCCTGTCCCTGGCGCGGCACCACGGCGTGGACATGCCCATCACCGAGGCCGTGGTGGCGATCCTGCGCGAGCGGATCACCATCGACGACCTGGCCCCGCTCCTGCTGGGCCGTGAGATCAAATCGGAAGGGACCGCCCCATGACCCCCCGCCCCTGCGTCGCCGTGCTCTTCGGCGGTCGCTCCAGCGAGCACTCCATCTCCCTGATCACCGCCCGCGGCGTGCTGCGCGCCCTCGACCGGGAGAAGTGGGACGTGGTGACCGTCGGGATCTCCAGGTCCGGGGAGTGGTTCCTGTACTCGCAGGAGGAGCTGGAACGGCTCCTGGACGAGAACCCGATCGCGGAGCTGCCCGTCGGGCCGGAGCTCGTGAGCCTCCCGCTGAAGGTCGGCGAGAACGAGCTCATCGTGCGCCACGACGGGCCCTGCGGGGCCACCGTCAGCCGGGACCGGCACATCGACGTCGTGCTGCCGCTCCTGCACGGCCCGTTCGGCGAGGACGGCACGCTCCAGGGGATGCTCGAGCTCGCGGGCCTGCGCTACGTCGGGTGCGGCGTGACCGCCTCGGCCGTCGGCATGGACAAGCACTTCATGAAGCTCGCCTTCGAGGCCGCGGGCATGGAGGTGGGCCCCTACACGGTGGTGACCGACCGACAGTGGCGCCTGGACCCCGCCGCCGTCCGTGCCCGGATCGAGGAGCTCGGGTTCCCCGTGTTCGTGAAACCGGCCCGCGCCGGCTCCTCGTTCGGGATCACCAAGGTGGACGGCCCGGAGGGGCTGGCCGAGGCGGTCGAGACGGCCCGGGAGCACGACCGCAAGCTCGTGGTGGAGGCCGGGATCGAGGGCCGGGAGATCGAGTGCGCCGTGCTGCAGGGCCGGGGCACGGAGCCGCCCCGCACATCCATGCCGGGAGAGATCGAGATCGTGGACGAGCACGCCTTCTACGACTTCGAGGCCAAGTACGTCTCCCAGGCCGCCGCACGGCTCAGCTGCCCCGCCGACCTCCCCCGGAAGGCGGCCGACGCGGTCCGCGCCGGAGCCGTGACGGCCTTCGAGGCGGTCGAGGGCGAGGGTCTGTGCCGGGCGGACTTCTTCTACACCCCCGACGGCCGGGTGGTGATCAACGAGATCAACACGATGCCCGGCTTCACCCCGATCTCCATGTACCCGCGGATGTGGGCCGAGTCCGGCCTCGACTACACCCGGCTGATCGACGAGCTGCTCGAACTGGCCCTCGAGCGCCCCGTGGGCCTGCGCTGAGCCCGGCGGGCCCACGGCCCTATTCCGGTCGTGCCGGCGAGGCGGTGACGACGATGTTCTTCTCGACGGCGTCGCGCGTGTAGCAGCTGATGAGGACGATGCGGTGCGGAGCGACCGCCCAGATCGGGCTGTCCTTGAGCCCTTCCTTGTCGTAGGTGGTCACCGAGTCCACGACGTAGTCGAGGGTTCCGTCCACGGTCTCCACCTCGAGCTCCCGGCCCACGAGCCCGGGCTCGCTCAGCCGGTTGAACGGCAGCTCGATCTGGTCCCAGCTGTGCCCCGCGATGTACGTCGTGTTCTCCGACCCCTCCCCGGGCATCCCGTACGGGGTGAGCCAGTAGCCGTTGTACGTCTGCGGAGGCACCACGGACGCCTCCGCGTACTGGTCCTCCGACGGGGTGTAGGGCAGGACGTCCGCGTCGAAGCCGATGGCGTCGATCCGCAGTCCCACGGGTGCGGCCGCCTCCGGCGTGTGTCCGAAGTACTCCTGGAGGACGAACCACTGGTTCATCAGCGCGATCCACAGCACCGCGGCGCACAGCGTCACGACGGCGGCCGAGCGGGCGTGCGGATCGCGGGCCCGGTCGGGGCGCGGCCGGGCCGGCTGGGCTTTCGCGGTCATGCTGTCCTGTCGGTCACGTCGTTCAGGGGGAACGGGGCGGTGCCGCCCTGCGGGTGGCACCGCCCCGTTCCATGGCTCGCCTCAGGCGCGGCCGAGCCGTCGGGCCCGGAGCGCCACGGCTCCGGGCAGGGCGACCGCCGCGGCCAACAGCGCCGTGAGCAGGCCGGCACCGGCGGGCTGCTGCATCGGCCCCATCTCCAGGAACGTGTCCACGTTGAGGCCGTCGTTCAGGAGCGACTCCACCGCGACCTGCGCGGCGACCTTCCGCGCCGCCGGCTCCTCGACGACCGCGGGTGCGGCCTTCTCGAAGACGGATGCCGTCGGTTCCTGGACGACCGCGGGTGCGGCCTTCTCGAAGACGGATGCCGTCGGTTCCTCGACGACCGCGGGTGCGGCCCTCTGGAGGACGGATGCCGTCGGTTCCTGGACGACCGCGGGTGCGGCCTTCTGGAGGACGGATGCCGTCGGTTCCTGGACGACCGCGGGTGCGGCCTTCTGGAGGACGGATGCCGTCGGTTCCTCGACGACCGCGGGTGCGGCCTTCTGGAGGACGGATGCCGTCGGTTCCTCGACGACCGCGGGTGCGGCCCTCTGGAGGACGGATGCCGTCGGTTCCTCGACGACCGCGGGTGCGGCCTCCTCCGGGGCGACCGGTGCCTGCTGGACGACCGGTGCCTGCTGGACGACCGGTGCCGGTTCGAGCACCGGTGCCGGCGGTGGGACGACCGGTGCAGGCTGGACGACCGGTGCCGGCTGGACGACCGGTGCCTGCTGGACGACCGGTGCCGGTTCGAGCACCGGTGCCGGCGGTGGGACGACCGGTGCCGGTTCGACGACCGGTGCAGGCTGGACGACCGGTGCCGGTTCGAGGACCGGTGCCTGCTGGACGACCGGTGCCGGTTCGACGACCGGTGCAGGCTGGACGACCGGTGCCGGTTCGAGGACCGGTGCCTGCGGTGGGACGACCGGTGCAGGCTGGACGACGGGTGCCGGTTCGAGCACCGGTGCAGGAGGCGGCGCCTCCTGGACGACGAGTGCCGGCTCCGGAACGACCGGTGGCGGCGGTGCGAGGACCGGTGCCTGCTCGAGCACCGGTGGCGGCGGTGCGAGGACCGGTGCCTGTTCGAGGACCGGTGCCGGAGGCGGCGCCTCCTGGACCTCGAGTGGCGCCTCCTGGACGACCGGTGCCGCCGGCACGACGTCCGGGACGGCGGGTGCCGGATTCCCGTCCAGCGGGGCGGCTGCGCCGGGTGGAACTCCGCCCGGCGGTGCGTCGACCGGTGCGGCGACGGCGGCCGGGGCACCCAGGAACAGGCCCCCAGCCAGCACGGTCGTCGAGACGCCGGCGACCACTGACCTTCTCGTAGCAGTCATGTCGATGTGTCTCCTGTATTCGGTACTCGGCCCGGGTACACCCCGGGGCCGCCAGCCCACGGCCCGACCCCCATCGGCGTCCTCCCGCACCCCCGCGCGGACAGGACGGGACGCGTCGTACCGCTGGCCGCCCGCAGCTTCCGGGCCCCGGTGACGGAGCCCCGGCACCGCCGGACGACTGCTGTGCTCCATACCTATGACGTCACGGCGGCCATAGCAAGAGTGAACGCCTTCGTGACGGGATGAGGCGTCGCCGACGGTGCCGCCGGGCACCCGTCCGGACGGACCTCTCCGCGTCCGGATCCGCGCCCCTGGCGCCCCTGCGACGGGGCGCAACCCTGCACTAGTGGGGACAGTCGTCCCGTTCCCGGGGTCCTGTGCGTCCGCACATGATGAGGGAAGGGACCGAGAGCGGTCCCGGGACCGGCGTCGGGGGACGGTGGCCGGGAGGACGAGGGAAAGGACCATCAATGGCCGGGTTGGTGCTCGAGGCCGAGGACCTGGTCCGGGTCTACGGCCGCGGCGACACCGGATGCGCCGCCCTGCGCGGTGTCGACGTGCGCGTCGAGCACGGCGAGTCCGTGGCCGTCGTCGGCAAGTCCGGCTCCGGCAAGTCCACGCTGATGCATCTACTGGCGCTCCTGGAGGCACCCACCCGCGGGAGGGTGGCCCTTCAGGGCCGGTCCTCGGCGTCGATGACGGCGCGGGAGGTCAACGCCCTGCGCAACGCCATGTTCGGCTTCGTGTTCCAGCAGTTCTATCTCGTGCCCGACCAGTCGGTCCTGGACAACGTCATGCTGCCCCTGAAGATCGCGGGCGTCCGGGCCGGGACGCGGCGGCGCCGTGCGCTGGAGGTCCTCGAGCGACTGGAGATGGCGGAGAAGGCGCCCGGTCGGGCGGTGGACCTCTCCGGCGGGCAGAAGCAGCGCGTGGCGATCGCCCGGGCCCTGGTGAACGAGCCGGCCGTGATCTTCGCCGACGAGCCCACGGGCAACCTCGACTCGGCCACAGGGGCGGTGGTCCAGGACATCCTGTTCGACCTCAACAGGGAGCGGGGCATCACGCTGGTCGTGGTCACCCACGACGAGGACCTCGCGGCCCGCTGCGACCGCCGGGTGCACCTGCGCGACGGGCTCGTGGTGGACGGTCCGACCGGTGTCGGAGGCCGGGCCGGGGCGGACGGCCCGGGTGCCGACGGCGGGATTCCGGTCGGCGTGTCCGGGGGTGTCCTGTGACCTGGTCCGACCTGCTCGGCGCGGCGGTCGCCAACACCCGGCGGGGGAGGATTCGCACGCTCCTGACCGTGGTGGCCGTCTTCATCGGCGCGCTCGCGCTGACGCTGACCTCGGGCATGGGCACCGGCGTGAACCGGTACATCGACGAGACCGTCGCGGCCTTCGGCGACGACGACGCGCTCTACGTCCAGAAGTCCCAGCCGCTCGTCGAACTGACCGCGGGCGCGGGGCCGCGGGAGTACGATCCGGAGACCACCAGGATCCGGACGGGTTTCGGGATCTCCTTCGAAGGACTGTCCGCGGACGACGTCGCCTACGTGGAGGGCCTCGAGGGGGTGCGCTCGGTGAAGCCGATGTACGCCGTGGCCCCCACCTATCTGGAGTCCCCGGAGGGCCGGCGGTTCCAGCTCTCCCCGGGCATCCCGGTCGACGCCGTGGGCCTGAAGATGGTGGCCGGCCGGACTCCCGCCGCCGGGCGCGACGAGCTCGTCGTCCCCGACAGCTGGGTCGGGGACCTCGGGTTCGCCTCGGCCCAGGACGCCGTCGGCGGGGTCGTCCAGGTCGTCATGACGAACCGGGCGGAGCAGGACCGGGCGTTCGCGGCCACGGTCTCGGGCGTGACCCAGTCCAGCCTGGCCGGGACGTCGCTGAACCCCATCCCGTCCGACTCGTTCAACCGACGGCTCTACGAGTACCAGTCGGGCGGCGGACCCGAGTCCGTGCCGGAGAGCTTCGCCATGGCCACGGTCACGGTGGACATGAGCCGGGCGGTGGAGATCCAGTCGCGTCTCGAGGACGAGGGGCTGCTGGGCCTGACGGTCGAGGACCAGCTCGGCATGTTCCGGGCCGTCATCAACGCCATCGTCTGGATCCTCAACGCCTGCGCGGTCATCGCCCTGCTCGCTGCCGGGCTCGGGATCATCAACACGCTGCTGATGTCCGTGCAGGAGCGCACCCGGGAGATCGGGCTGATGAAGGCGATGGGCATGAGCGGGGGCAAGGTCTTCGGACTGTTCTCCCTCGAGGCCGTGGTGATCGGCGCCGCGGGTGCCGTGCTCGGCGCCGCGGCCGGGGTCGTCGGCGGTTCCGCGCTGACCCGGGTCCTCGCCGAGGGGTTCCTGTCGGGGCTGCCCGGGCTGTCCCTGTTCGCGTTCGAACCGTGGCGGGTGGTCGCGATCCTGCTCTCGGTGATGGCCATCGCCTTCCTGGCCGGCACGGTCCCGGCCGTCAGGGCGGCCCGCAAGGACCCCATCACGTCCCTGCGCCACGAGTAGCGGGACGAGCGGCGGAACCGGAGGGCTCCCCCGGCACAGCCGTCGCCCCGGGGGAGCGGTCGGCTCAGCCCTCGCACTCCACGCAGTACCGGGCGCCGTTCTCCTCACGCGCCAGCTGGCTGCGGTGGCGGACCAGGAAGCAGGACATGCACGTGAACTCGTCCTCCTGCTGCGGCACCACCTGGATCAGCAGCTCCTCCTGGGAGAGGTCCGCCCCGGGCAGGTCGATGCCCTCCGCCGTGTCGGTGTCGTCGACGTCCACGTCCGGGCTCTGGGTGGTGGCGCTGCGCTGCGCGCGGATCACCTCGAGGGACTCGTTGGCGGGCTCGTCCTCCGGCTTGACGCGGGGCTCGTCGTAATCGGTTGCCACGGGGGCTCTCCTCCTGGTCGCTGTCGTGGGCTGTGTGTCCCCGCCACAACCGGCCCGCGATCGGCCCTATTCCCGCTCCGGGCGCGCAGTGCCCGGAGGGGTTCCCGGCTGATCGCGCACGGCACCGGACAGGGGCGCCGCCGCGTCCGTCGGCCGGCGACGGCGGCGCCGCCGGTCACACCCGGTCGGTGAGACCGCCCACGCCGGCGTGCTCCGCGCAGTGCGCGCAGCAGTAGATCCGGTTCCCGGACTCCACCCCGTGGCCCAGGACCCGGCAGCCGCAGTGCTCGCAGGTCGGGGCCATGGCGTGGGCGGCGCACTCGAAGCTGTCGAAGGTGCCCCGCCGGTCGCCCTGGGTCACGGTGAAGGTCTTGTCGTAGTCGTTGCCGCAGGTGTCGCAGGTGTCGCAGGTGGCCATGACGTCGTCTCCTGATCGGTGATGTGCTCCGGTGCCGGGACGTGCGGTGCGGGCCGTCCGGCCGGTGCCGATCGCCAGGCACCGGGCCACGATGTCGCGGTCGGTCACCACGCCCTGGAGCCGGTCGTCCTCCCCGATGCACTGCGCTCCGGGGGTCATGATCTCGCGTGCCGTCGTCATCGCCGCTCCTCGTTGGCCGGTTCCGTGCCGGCTCCGGGCCGGCCTCGTGCGCTGGGTCCGGGCCCGCACACCGCCCGGCCGGACGAGGTGCAGGCCGTTCCCCGGTCCTGACCGGGTCTCCCACGATAGTGATCCGGCTCACGCAGGAGAACCCGCGGGTGGGTCGCGATCCGTCACACTGCGTGGACCCCGGCGCGCGTGCGCGCCGCCCCGTGCGGCTCACGCCGCCGGGCCGGGCGCGGTGGGTCCGCCGGCCCTCCCGCCAACGATCAGGGTGCGTCGAGGGCGTCCTCCAGCGCGAGGCAGCGCCGCTCCGCGGGGATCTGCTCCACGGCCGAGCCCAGTTCCACGAGCAGTGTCGAGGAGGCCACGGCCGAGCTGTCGAAGACGACCTCCACCGCCGGGTCCCGGCCGTAGGTGGTCGCGGTCCACAGGGACCCGTCCTCCTCGCTCCGGCGGATCAGCCAGTCGACGCCGTTGACGGAGGAGCACGCGTCCGTCGTCGGCCCCGGGGGCGTGACCCCGCAGCGCACGACCGCCGCCGTGGGGTCGCCGTAGGCGGTGGTGCCCTGGCTCGTCGTCTCCCGCCGCTCGTGCTCACCCACGCCCTCCGGCATGGCCAGCATCGCGGGCGCGCACCCGGGGTCCGCGGCGTTCTCGGCCGGGTCCACGGTGACCGCGGGGGCGCACCCCGTCAGGACCGCGGCCAGGACGGTGGCCGCGAGGAGGGCGCGGGAGGGCAGGGGAGGGAGGGGCGAGGGCATGCCCCCAGCGTAATCCGCGGCCCGCGCCGTACCGCGTCGGGGGCCGTCGCTAGGATGAGCGGCATGAGCCGAGCCCCCACGGACCGCACCCCCGTGCCCGACGCGCCGCCCGGGACGGGACCGAGCGTCGGGGACCTCTCGGAGTCGGAGCTGCTCGCCCGCGTCCTGCCGCTGCTGGACCGCCCCGGAGCCGGTCCGGTGCTCGTGGGCCCCGGCGACGACTGCGCCGTGGTCCCGGCCCCCGACGGGCGGTTCGTGATCACCACGGACACCCAGGTCCAGGACCAGGACTTCCGCCTCCGCTGGCCCAGCGGCGTGGTCACCACGGGCTTCGACACCGGTGTGAAGTGCGCCGCCCAGAACCTCGCTGACGTCGCCGCGATGGGCGCGGTCCCCACGGCCGTCGTGGTCTCGCTGACCCTGCCGCCGGGAACCCCGGTCACGTGGCCCGAGGACTTCGCCCGCGGCCTGGTGGCCGGCCTGGAGTCCATGGGCGCCCACCGGTGCGCCGTCGTCGGCGGGGACCTGGGCGCCGGCCGGGAGCTGTCCGTCACGGCCACCGTCACCGGTGACCTCGAGGGGAGGGATCCCGTGCTGCGCGCGGGGGCAGTGGCCGGCGGCGTGCTGGCCCTGGCCGGGACCACGGGCCGGGCCGCCGCCGGCGTGGCGCTGCTCGACGACGCCCGCTACCGCCCCGGGTCGGACGAGGCCCTCGACGCACTGGCCGGGGCCCAGCTGCGCCCGTGCCCGCCCGTGCCCGCGGGCGCCGTCGCCTCCCGGGCCGGGGCGACCGCCATGATCGACCTCTCCGACGGGCTGCTGCGCGACGCCGGCCGGCTGGCCGCGGCCAGCGACGTCGTCGTGGACCTCGACGGCGCCGCCGTCGCCGCCCTCGCCGAACCCCTGCGCCCTGCCGCCCGGCTGCTCGGGCAGGACCCCCGGGACTGGGTGCTGACCGGGGGCGAGGACCACGGGCTGCTCGCCGTGTTCCCCCCGGGGGCGCCGCCGCCGCTCCCGTACCGTGCGATAGGCTCGTGTGCGCCCGCGCCACCCGCGCGCGGCGGCTCCCGGCCCCGGGTGCTGCTCGACGGACGACCGCCGGCCCGTGCCCTCGGGCACCCGGTCGGCGAAGGATGGGATCACTTTGAACCATAGGATCGGATCGAACGCGGCCGTCATGCGGCGGTGGCTCGAGCTGGCCCACCGTGATCTCGTGCGGCACAGCACCGTCCTCAACGCGCTCAACGTCTTCCCCGTGGCGGACTCCGACACCGGGACGAACCTCGCGACGACCGTGCGCGCCGCCGCGGACGCCGCCGGGGTGCTGGAGACGGGCGACGTCGGCGAGCTGCTGGCGCTGGCCGGGCAGGCCGCCCTGGAGGAGGCCCGCGGCAACTCGGGGACGCTCTTCTCCGTGTTCCTCACCGCGATGGGCCAGTCCCTCGAGGGCAGCACACGGCTGACCGCCGAGACCGTGCGGCTGGCCCTGCACGCCGGGCACGTGCGGGCCTGGAGCGTCCTCTCGGACCCGGTGGCCGGGACGATGCTCTCGGTCCTCGAGGCGGCCGCGGCCGTGCCGGTGCCGCAGGACGTGGAGGACCGCTCCAACCAGCAGCTCAAGCACTTCCTGGCCGGGGTGAGCGCCGCCTCCCGCGCCGCCGTCCTGGCCACGCCGGACCAGCTCGAGATCCTGCGCGAGACCGGAACGGTCGACGCCGGCGCGCTCGGGACGCTCGTGGTCCTGGACGCCCTCGCGCGCACGGTCGGCGGGGACGACGCCGGCGACGAGGTCGAGCTGGACCGCCTGGTCGACGCCGCGGCCGCGCGGGCCGCCGGGACACAGGACGCCCCGCACGCCGTCCACGGCGGGGTCGAGGTGATGTGCACGGTCGAACTGTCCCCGCTGGAGGCCGCCGAGCTGCGCCACGAGCTCAGCGAGGTCGGCTCGAGCGTCATCATGAGCGCGGTGAGCGAGACGGGCGAGGGCTACCGGTGGCGGGTGCACGTGCACGTGGCGCGCCCCGAGGACGCCCTCGCGGTGATCGGTGAGCGCGGCAGGATCGTCAACCGCACGGTCACCTCCCTGGCCGAGCCGTCCGGGGCGGACGGGAAGCAGTCGTGAGTCGTGGCTGACATGGCATGGGCCTCCGGGGCGTTCCCCGAGCCGGTTCCCGAGCTCGACCAGCCGCTGGAGAGACTGATCGGGAAGAAGTCGGCCGACCAGCTGGCCCGTCACCTGAGGATCACCACGATCGGCCAGCTCCTGGACCACTTCCCCCGCCGGTACATGCCCCGGGGGGAGCTCACGCCGTTCTCCGAACTGGTCATCGGCGAGGACGTGACCATCGTCGCCGAGGTCGTGAAGGTCACCACCCGGAAGATGCGCACCCGCCGCGGGTCCATCACCGACGTGGTGATCACGGACCGCGCGTCCGCCGGGCCCCGCCGCCCGGCCGGGACCACCGGGACGGGCCGGCTCATCAAGCTGAGCTTCTTCAACGCGTACACGGCCGCACGGGACCTCCCCCGGGGCACCCACGCCCTCTTCTCGGGGAAGGTCGGGTTCTACGACAAGGACCTGACCATGACCAACCCGCATTACGCCGTGATCGACCGGGACGACCCCGCGGACGAGCAGACCGACGAGGAACTGGTCGACCGGCCCATCCCCATCTACCCGGCCGCGGCCAGACTGCGCACCGACACGATCGCCGGCATGGTCCGCGCCCTCCTGCCCGTCGTGGACTTCGGGGCGATCCCGGAGCCGCTGCCGGACGGCGTCCTGGAGCGCGAGCACCTCATGGGGCTCGAGGAGGCCTACCGGCAGATCCACCGGCCACGGGACACCCGCGCCCACCGCGAGGCCCGGCGCCGGTTCCGCTTCCAGGAGGCGTTCCTGCTCCAGTGCGCACTTGCCCGCCGCCGGGCCGAGCTCGCGGCGCACCCCACCACGGCCCGCCCGGGCGTGCCCGGGGGGCTGCTGGACCGTTTCGACGCGGCGCTGCCGTTCGAGCTCACCGCCGGCCAGCGCACCGTGGGGCACGAGCTCGCCGCCGAGCTCGCGGGCACCCACCCCATGAACCGGCTGCTCCAGGGCGACGTCGGCGCCGGGAAGACCCTCGTGGCCCTGCGGGCCATGCTGCAGGTCGTGGACTCGGGCGCGCAGGCGACGCTGCTGGCGCCCACCGAGGTCCTGGCGGCGCAGCACCACGCCTCCGTGCTGCGCTCCCTCGGCCCCCTCGCCCGGGCCGGTCAGCTCGACGGCGACCCGGACGGCACGCAGGTCGTGCTCCTCACCGGCTCCATGGGCGCCGCCGCGCGCAAGCGGGCGCTGCTGCAGGCCGCCTCGGGGGAGGCCGGCATCGTCATCGGCACCCACGCACTGCTCTCGGAGGTCGTGCAGTTCGCCGACCTCGGGCTCGTGGTCGTGGACGAGCAGCACCGGTTCGGGGTCGAGCAGCGCGACCGGCTGCGGGACAAGGCCGGGCGGCCCCCGCACCTGCTCGTGATGACGGCCACCCCCATCCCGCGCACCGTCGCCATGACCGTGTTCGGCGACCTGGACGTCTCGGTGCTCGACCAGCTGCCGGCCGGCCGCCGGCCGATCGCCACGCACGCGGTGGGCCTGGTCGAGCACCCCGCGTGGGAGCAGCGGCTGTGGCTGCGTGCCCGGGAGGAGATCGACGCCGGCCGGCAGGTCTACGTGGTCGCGCCCAAGATCGGCGACGACGACGGCCCGGCGCCCGCCGGCTCGCTCGCGGAGTCGGCCCGCGCGGCCGTGACGGAGGACGACGACGCCGAGCTGCCGCTGGCCTCCGTCACGTGGCTGGCCGAGCTGGTGGCCCGGGAGCCCGCGCTGGCCGGGGTCCGGACCGCGGTGCTGCACGGGCGGCTCGACCCGGCCGAGAAGTCCCGGGTCATGGCGGAGTTCGCCGCGGGCGAGGTGCAGCTGCTGGTGTGCACGACCGTGATCGAGGTCGGGGTCGACGTCCCCAACGCCACCCTCATGGTCGTCGTCGACGCGGACCGGTTCGGCATCTCCCAGCTGCACCAGCTGCGCGGGCGGATCGGCCGCGGCGAGCACGCCGGGACCTGCCTGCTCGTGACCCGCCGCACGCCGGACCACCCGTCCCGGGCGCGGATCGAGGTGGTGGCCGGCTCGACGGACGGCTTCGAGCTGGCGCGGGCGGACCTCGAGCTGCGCCGGGAGGGCGACATCCTCGGCGCCGCCCAGTCCGGAGGCCGGTCCACCCTGCGGCTGCTGCGCGCGCTCGACGACGCCGAGCTCATCGAGCGCGCCCGCCGGGACGCGGTCTCGGTCCTCGCCGAGGACCCGCAGCTCGTCGAGCACCCCGAGCTCGCCGAGGCCATCGAGCGCTACCTCGACCCGGACGCCGAGGCGTTCCTGGACCGGGGCTGAGGCCCGTGGCGGGGCCGAGGGGAGGAGCGGGCACGTGAGCAGGATCATCGCGGGGGCCGCCGGAGGGCTGCGCCTGCGCTCGGTGCCCGGAGCGGGCACCCGGCCCACGACCGACCGGGTCAAGGAGTCGCTCTTCGCCCGGCTCGAGGCGTGGGGCATGCTCCACGAGGCCCGGGTGCTGGACCTGTACGCGGGTTCCGGGGCGCTGGGCTGCGAGGCCGCGAGCCGCGGGGCCGCCCGCGTGACCCTGGTGGAGCGCCACCCGCCGGCCGTGCGGGTGTGCAGGGACAACGCGGCCGTGGTGCACCGGGCCCTCGGGCGCGACGACGCCGTCGCCGTCCACCACGGAACGGTGGTCTCCTACCTCGCCGACACCGCGGCGGGCCCGTGGGACCTCGTGCTCGCGGACCCGCCCTATCCGCTGTCCGAGCAGGAGCTGACCGCGGCGCTCGCCCCGCTCGCGGGGCGGCTCGGCGAGGGCGGGGTCGTCGTCGTCGAGCGCTCCTCCCGCTCCCCGGAACCGAACTGGCCGCCGGGGCTGGCCCGGTTCGAGCACCGGCGGCACGGGGAGACCACCCTGTGGTTCGCCGAGACGGCGGCCGCCCCGTCCGGGACGCCGCGCGGCACGCCGCGCTGAACTCCTGCACGGGTGCGCGCGGGCGCGCTGACAAGATCGACTGGCAACATCGAGCACGGGCCGCGGCCCGGGAATGACGGAGGACGTCCATGAAGATCACGGTTCTGGGCACGGGGTATCTCGGGGCCACCCACGCCGCGTCGATGGCGGAGATGGGGTTCGAGGTGCTCGGGCTGGACGTGGACCCCGCGAAGGTGGACGCGCTCTCGCGCGGGGAGCTGCCGTTCCACGAGCCGGGTCTGGCCGAGCTGCTGGGCGAGCACGTGGACTCCGGCCGGCTGCGGTTCACGACCTCCTACGAGGAGGCCGGGGCGTTCGGGGACGTGCACTTCGTGGGCGTGGGCACCCCGCAGCGGCCGGGCTCGTTCGCGGCGGACATGCGCTACGTGGACGCCGCGGTGGGCTCGATCGCCGCGGCGGCCACGAAGGACTGCGTGATCGCGGGCAAGTCCACGGTCCCGGTCGGCTCCGCCCGCCGGCTGGCCGACCTCGCGAGGGCCTCGGCCCGGGACGGGGTGGAGGTCTCCCTGGTGTGGAACCCGGAGTTCCTGCGCGAGGGCTACGCCGTGGCCGACACCCTGACCCCGGACCGGATGGTCCTGGGCGTCGACGGCGCCGACGGCGGGTCCGGGGAGACGGTCATGCGCGCCGTCTACGCCCGGCAGCTGTCCGCCGAGGTGCCGCTGATCGTGACCGACTACGAGACCGCGGAGCTGGTGAAGGTCGCGGCCAACGCGTTCCTGGCCACGAAGATCTCCTTCATCAACGCCCTGTCGGAGCTCACGGAGGTCGTGGGCGGGGACATCCGGACCCTGGCGGACGCGATCGGGCTCGACGAGCGGATCGGGCGGAAGTTCCTCAACGCCGGGGCCGGCTTCGGCGGGGGCTGCCTGCCCAAGGACATCCGGGCGCTGCGGGCCCGGGCGGCGGAGCTGGGCGTGGAGCAGGCGGTGCGCTTCCTGGCCGAGGTCGACGACATCAACACCCGCCGGCGCGGGCACACCGTGGACACCGTCACCGAGATGCTCGGCGGGTCCGTGGTCGGCAAGCACGTGGCGGTGCTGGGGGCGGCCTTCAAGCCCGACTCCGACGACGTGCGCGACTCCCCGGCCCTGGACATCGCCGCCCGGCTGCACTCGATCGGCGCGGAGGTCGCCGTCTACGACCCGCAGGCCAACGCCAACGCCGCCAAGCGCTACCCCCGGCTGGACTACGTCGACTCCCTCGAGGCCGCCGCCACCGGAGCCCAGGTCGTGGTGCTGCTGACCGAGTGGGCCGAGTTCAAGGCCCTCACCCCGGACCGGCTGGCCCCCCTCGTGGCCGCCCCGCAGATCCTCGACGGGCGCAACGTGCTCGACCCCGGGCAGTGGGCCGCCGCCGGGTTCACCTACCGGGCGCTGGGCCGCCGCGCCCTGTCCGCCTGAGCGGCGGGCGAGCCGCCTTCCGACGCGGCTTCGACCGCTGCCTCACCCGCCGGCCGAGGGGTCGCATGCCGCCGTGCCCCCACTGAGGAGGCGCGTTCCACCGTTCCGTCTCGCCGAGGAGGCGCGTTCTGTCACCAGAAGTGCTCCGCGGCGTTCGAACGGGCCCCGTCGGGCGTGGTGCGGTGCTGAACGCGACTCCTCGGGGGTGGTGCGAGGCTGCTCAGGCGGCCAGGCGGCGGGCCGCCTCCTCCAGGACCTCCGGGCGCTTGCCGAAGGAGAAGCGCATCCACGAGGCGTAGAGGTCACGGTGTCCGGCGGAGGCGAGCGCGGCGACGGGCACGCCCACCACGCCGGCGCGCTCGGCGAGGACCGGGGCGAGGGCCTCGGCGTCCCCGACCCCGTGCCGCTCGCACAGCCGGCCCACGTCGGCCACGACGAAGAACGTGCCCTGGGGCTCGAAGGGCTCGGCGCCCGCCGCGGCCAGGCCCGCCACGAGCACGTCGCGGCGCCGCCGGAAGTCGGCCTCCAGCCCCGCGTAGAACTCGTCCGGCAGGTCCAGCGCGGCCGCCGCGCCGAGCTGCAACGGCGTGGCGGCGCTGTGCGTGAGGTAGGCCTTGGTGGCGCGCACCGGCCCGACCAGGTGCGCCGGACCGCTGACCCAGCCCACGCGCCAGCCCGTGGCCGAGAAGGTCTTGCCCACCGAGGAGACCGTGAGCGTGCGCTCGAAGGCGCCCGGCAGCGCCGCGAGCGGGCGGTGCCGGCCCGGGTAGCACAGGTGCTCGTACACCTCGTCGGTCACCACCACGCAGTCGTGCTCGGCGGCGAGGGCTGCCACGCGGGCGAGCACGGCGTCGTCGAGCACGGTGCCGGTGGGGTTGTGCGGATCGTTGAGGACCACCGCGCGGGTGCGCGGCCCGAAGGCCGCCGCGAGACGGTCCGGGTCCGGGGTGAAGTGCGGGGGCTCGAGCGGAACCGGGACGAGCCGTGCCCCCGCGAACTCGACGACGGCCGCGTAGAGGTCGTAGTGCGGCTCGAGCACCACGACCTCGTCCCCGGGCTCCACGAACGCGAGCAGGCTCGCGGCCAGGCCCTCCGAGGCGCCCACGGTGACGACGACGCCCGTGGCCGGGTCCAGCTCGATCCCGTAGAAGCGGCGCTGGTGCTCCGCCACGGCCTCCTGCAGCCGCGGGAGCCCGGCCACGGGGGAGTACTGGTTGCCGCCCTCGCGCAGCGCGGCCGCGGCGGCGTCGAGCATCTCGGGCGGGCCGTCGACGTCGGGGAAGCCCTGGCCGAGGTTGATCGCTCCCGTGCGCGCGGCCAGGCGGGACATCTCCTCGAAGACGGTCCCGGAGAGCCGGCCGTCCGGGCCGAGCAGCCCGCCGCCGCGAGCCATGCGCTCCCACGGGGGCCGGTCGGTGGGCGTGCTGGTGGCGGGGTCCGCGGAGTCCATGCCGGCCAGTCTAGGTCCCGGCGCCCGCCCGGCCGCGGGACGGGCGCCGCGGGCGGCGTGCCTAGGATGGGGTCCATGCACCGCGCCATCTGCCCCGGTTCCTTCGACCCCATCCACAACGGCCACGTCGAGGTCGTCGCCCGCGCGGCGGCGCTCTTCGACGAGGTGGTGGTCGCGGTGTCCACCAACCCGAACAAGCGCTACCGCTTCGACCGGGACCGGCGGCTCGCCCTGGTGGCGGAGTCCCTGGCCGGCGTCGCCGGCGTCGTCGTCGAACCCATGGGGGAGGGCCTGCTCGCGGAGTACGCCGCTCGCCGCGGGGCGGTGGCGCTGGTCAAGGGTCTGCGCTCGGGGGAGGACTACGCGTACGAGGTGCCCATGGCCACCATGAACCGGGACCTCACCGGCGTGGAGACGGTGTACCTGCCGGGGGACCCCCGGTTCCTGCACCTGTCCTCGACCCTCGTCAAGGAGGTCGAGGGGCTCGGCGGGGACGTCTCCGGCTTCGTGCCGGCGCCGGTGCTGCGCGCCCTCGGCCGGTGAACGGGCGGCACGCCGGACGGCCTCCCGTTTGAGAACGTGCGGCGCGGCACGCTAACATGATCTGTCGGTCAGAATTTCACCAGGAGTCAGTCATCAGCCGCGAGAACAGTTCGCCCCTCATCGTCGGTGTTCGGGACCTCGAGCACCGACCGGGGTCGATGCGACGCCTGGAGGAGGTTGTGCCCGCGCCGAAGGACTTCGGCAACGCACTCATCGGCGCCCCGGAGGGCTCGGACATCGACCTGGACCTCCGGCTGGAATCCGTCCACGACGGGATCCTGGTGTCCGGCACCGCCGTCGTGGCCATCCACGGCGAGTGCAGCCGGTGCCTCGACCCGATCGACTACGATCTGGACGTCGACGTGCAGGAGCTCTACGTCTTCGACTCCGCCACCGACGCGACGGAGTCCGAGGACGACCAGATGTATGACGTTCGGGACGAGACGATCGACCTCGAACCCATGCTTCGGGACGCGGTGATCACGCAGCTGCCGTTCCAACCGGTGTGCCGGGAGGACTGCCGGGGATTGTGCGCCCAGTGCGGCGCGCGCCTGGAGGACGACCCGGGGCACCACCACGAGGTGCTCGATCCGCGCTGGAGCGCCCTGTCCGGGCTGCTCGAGCAGGACACCTCGACCGAGACGACCGAACCGAGAGAAGAGAGATAGCCGTGGCTGTTCCCAAGCGGAAGATGTCCCGTGCCAACACCCGTGCACGCCGTTCCCAGTGGAAGGCGACCGCGCCGAAGCTGGTCAAGACCGTGGAGAACGGCAAGGTCACCTACAGCCTGCCGCACCAGGCCAAGGTCGTGACCGACTCCGCCGGTACCGCGCTGTTCCTGGAGTACAAGGGCCGCAAGGTGGCCGACGCCTGACCACGGTGAGCACCACCGCGGATCCTCAGGACCTGCTGGAGCGTCTCGGCGTCGACATCGACGCCGGGACGCTCCGTCTTGCCCTCACGCACCGTTCCTACGCCTACGAGCACGACGGCCAGGCGCACAACGAGCGGCTCGAGTTCCTCGGGGACTCCGTGCTCGGCCTGGCCGTGACGGACGAGATCTTCCACCGCTACCCGGACGACTCCGAGGGAAACCTCGCGAAGATCCGCTCGGCCGTGGTGAGCACCCGCACCCTGGCCGACCTCGCGCGGTCCCTGGAGCTGGGCCCGCACATCCGTCTCGGCAAGGGCGAGATCCGCACGAACGGCCACGAGAAGGCCTCGATCCTCGCCGACACCATGGAGGCCCTGATCGGGGCCGTCTACGTGTGCTCCGGCCTGGCTGCCGCCAGGGCCTTCGTGCTGCGCCTCGTGGTGCCGCTGCTCGAGGACGGTTTCGTGATGACCGAGGGCCGGGACTGGAAGACCGAGATCCAGGAGTTCGCGGCTGCCCACGGTCTCGGCGCCGTCCGCTACGCCGTGGAGGGGACGGGTCCCGACCACGAGCGCCGCTACGAGGCGCACCTGCTGATCGGTGGCCAGGACCACGGCACGGGGACCGGGACCACCAAGAAGGAGGCCGAGCGCTCCGCCGCGGCGCAGGCCTACGCCACGCTCGCCGCCCGCCACGGTGCCTGAGCCCGCCCCGCCCCGTGCCTGAGCTGCCCGAGGTCGAGGTGGTCCGACGCGGCGTGGAGCGCTGGGTCGTCGGCCGCACCGTCGAGGCCGTGGACGTCCTCGACCCCCGGTCCGTGCGCCGGCACGCGGCCGGGCCGGTGCACTTCGCCCACGAGCTCGCCGGGGCGGTGGTCGCGGACGCCGTGCGCCGCGGCAAGTTCCTCTGGCTCCCCCTGGACCGGCCGGACGGGACGGTGCCGCAGGAGGCGCTGCTGGTGCACCTCGGGATGAGCGGACAGCTGCTCGTCGAGGACGCGGGACGCCCGGCCCAGAAGCACCTCAAGGTCCGCCTGCGGCTCTCCGGGCGCCCGGGCACGCCCGCCGAGCTGCGGTTCGTCGACCAGCGGATCTTCGGCGGGATGGTCCTCGACGACCTCGTCCCCACCGACGACGGCGCCCCTGGCGGGCGCGGTGCCACCGACCTGCCCGCACTGCCCGCCCGGGCCGCGCACATCGCCCGGGACCCGCTGGACCCCGCCTTCGACGCCGACGCCCTCCACGACCGGCTGCGCCGCCGGCGCACCGGGCTCAAGCGCGCCCTGCTGGACCAGGGGCTCGTGTCGGGGATCGGGAACATCTACGCCGACGAGGCGCTGTGGCTCGCGCGCCTGCACTGGGCCCGTCCCACGGACACCCTCCGGCGGCCGGAGACCCACCGGGTGCTCGCGGCGGTGCGCGAGGTCATGGCGGCCGCCCTGGCGGCCGGCGGCACGAGCTTCGACTCCCTCTACGTCAACGTCAACGGCGAGTCGGGGTACTTCGCGCGCTCCCTCAACGCCTACGGCCGCGCGGGGCGGGCCTGCAGCCGCTGCGCCGGGGAAGGGCGGACGGCGCTGATCGTGCGGGAGCAGTTCATGAACCGCTCCTCCTACCGCTGCCCGGTGTGCCAGCGCACGCCCCGCAACGTCCGGTCCTGAGACCCGGCCCACCGCGTCCCGGTGCTGGGCGTCCCGGTGCTGGGTGTCCCGGTGTTCAGCGACCGCCGTCCGCGGCCGGCGCGCGGAACGGGTGCTCGCGGTAGTGCTCCGCGAGGCGTTCCATGCCCTCCTCCAGGCCGACCTCCGGGGCCCAGCCGAGGACCTCACGGGTGGTCCGCTGGTCGAACCAGTGGGCCGTGGACAGCTGCTCGGCGAGGAAACGGGTCATGGGCGGCTCGCCGTCCCCCGGCCGCAGGGCCCACGCCTTCTCGATGACCGTGCCCGCCAGCCGCGCGGCCCAGCCCGGGACCCTGCGTGCGGGGGGCTCGACGCCCGCTGCCCGGCACATCCCGGCCACGATCTCGGCCACGGTGCGCGGCTGACCGTTGGTGACCACGAGGGCACGTCCGTGGGAGTGGTCGATGCGCTCGAGGGCCCGGACGACCGCCTCGGCCGCGTTGTCGACGTAGGTCGTGTCGATGAGGGCGGCGCCGTGGTCGAGCAGCGGCAGCCGGCCCCGCGCGGCGCGGTCCACGATCCGCTCCACGAGCTGCGTGTCCCCGGGGCCCCACACCACGTGCGGGCGCACGGCCGTGACGCGCAGGCCCCGGCCGTCGGCCTCCAGCGCCAGCAGCTCGGCCGCGGCCTTGGAGCGGGCGTAGTGGCCGCGGGCGTGCACGGGGTCGGCGGGCCGTGCGGGCTCGCCCACGATCGAGACGCCCGTGTGGGCCACGGAGGGGGAGGAGACGAACACGACGTTCTCGGCCCCGGCCCGCCGGGCGCTCTCCAGGACCACCCGGGTCCCGGTCACGTTGGTCCGCACGAACTCCTCCCACTCGCCGGTGAAGGAGACCTTCGCGGCGAGGTGGACGACGTCGTCGACGCCCTCCACCGCCCGGGCGACGGCGTCCGGGTCGGTCACGGAGCCCAGCACCTCCTCGACGCCGGGGCGGTCGGCGAGCCGGGCGTGCCGGCGCTGGAGCAGGCGCACGGTCCAGCCGCGCTCGGCGAGCCGGCGGGCCACGTGCTCGCCCAGCATCCCGGACGCCCCGGTGACGAGGACCGTGCGCCCGGAGCCGTCGAGCTCCCGCGGACCGGCGGACACGCCGTGGCTGCCGGAGCCGGGGGGCGGGGCGCCCTCCACGGGTGCGGCGTCGACGGCGGGGGCTCCGTCCCCTCCGGGGGTGCTGGGCTGCTCGGCGTTCACGGGTTGCTGATCCTTCCCCCGGCCAGGGCGGAGTCCGCCCATCCGGCCAGCAGGGCTCGGTCGATCTTGGAGTTGTGCCGGACGTCCGTGGGGTGCTCCGGCAGCACGAGCACGGCCGCGAGGTCCGTGCCCGTGGCTTCCCGCACCGCGTCCCGGACGGCGCCGGAGAGCAGCGGGTCGGCGAGGCCGGGGGCCGGAGCCGCCGGGACGGTCTCGACGACGGCCACGGCCACCTGCGCCCCCGCGGGCCCGACGCCGACCACGGCGGCCCGGCCGACCCCGGCCACGGTCTGCGCGGCGTGCTCGGCCGACACGGGCGTCAGCACGCCCTCGGCGGCGAGGACCACGTGGGCCAGGCGGCCCTCGACCCACAGCCGGCCCGCGGCGTCGACGTGGCCCACGTCGCCGGTGCGGTGCCAGCCGGGCAGCTGCGTGCTGAGGTGCTCGGTGTACCAGAGCCGGTCGTAGCGGTCCTTCAGGTGCGGGGCGCGGGCCACGATCTCGCCGGTGACCCCCGGCTCGGTGGTGATCTCGTCCCCGGGCGTCCCGTCGGGGCGCAGGGCCGTGACCCCGAGCTCGGCGCCGTGCACGGCGGTGCCCACGCACACCCCGCCGGCCGTGCCCTCCGGGGCGTTCGCGCTGTCCCGGCGGGCCCGGCGGATCTCCTCCAGCGTCACGTCCGTCAGGGGCAGTCCCTCGGTCATGCCGTAGGGGGTGTGCACGCTCGCCGCGGGGACGAGCTCCTGGAAGCGCTCGAGCAGCCGCTCCGGGAGGGGCGCACCGGCGGAGAGGACGGTCTCCACGAGGCCGAGGGCCCGCCGCTGCCCGGCGTCCAGGTCGTCCTGGGTGTCGATGACGTTGGCGATGGCGGCGGGGGAGAGGAACAGGGCGGTCGCCCGGATCGCGGCCGCGGCGTCGGCCAGGGCCCGGGCGGTGAGCGTCTTCGGCGCGGTGACGTCCATGTCCGGGGTGACCGAGGTCGCGCCCAGGGCGGGCCCGAGCAGCGCGAAGGGGGCGAAGCCGGCGACGAGCGCCGTGCCGGGGGAGAGCCCGCAGGCCTCCCGCACGGCGTCGCGCATGGCCGCGAGCTGACGGTGCGTGTAGACCACGCCCTTGGCCGGTCCGGTGGAGCCGGAGGTGAACAGCACCACGGCGTCCGCGTCGGGGTCGGGCCCGGGCAGGTCCGGCCGCGGCGCGGCGCCCAGCAGGCCGGGCACGTCGTGGGCCACGCCGAGGGCCCTGCGGGTCACCGGGTCCAGCCGCTCGACGGCGATCCTGGTGCCGGGCCACCCCAGCGCCCGGGCCGCCACGAGAGCCTTCCGGACGCCCACCAGCCACGCGGGGCCGGCGCCCCGGAGGGCCCGCGTGAGCCCCCGGGGGCCGAGCCCGCTGTCCGCGACGACGACGACCGCGCCGATCCGCAGGCACGCGTAGAGCAGCGCCGTGAGGTCGGAGCCCGGCGGGACCATGAGGTTGACCCGGTCGCCGCGACGGACACCGGCACCGGTCAGGCCGGCCGCCAGGCGGTCCACCCGCTCGGCGAGCTCCGCCCAGTTCAGGCTCGCCCGCACCGGTGGCACGCGCGCCCCGGCCTGCGGGTCCCCGGGGGAGGGGGCCATGTCGACGACGGCCGGGTCCGTGTCGGCGCGCCGGTCCGCCAGCTGCGCGGTGAAGGGGACGTGGGCCCCGCGCGCGGTGGCCCGCCGCCGCAGGTGCAGCTCGCGCCGGGTGGGGCCGGGGCCGAACTGGTCGGCGAGCCACGCCATGACCGGCCCGGCCACGTCCCGGGCCTCGGGCAGCAGGTGCCGGGCACCCTCGAAGCGGTGGACGTCGGCGTGCGGCATCCGCCGCACGAGGTCCTGCAGGTAGCGCTCCTGGAACACCGGGTCGCCTGTGCCCCACAGCAACAGCGCGGGGACCTCGAGACCGGCCACGCCGGCGGCGATCTGCTCGTAGCGTTCGTGCGAGGGGTGCTCCGGGGGCGCGGGGATGTCGGCCACGAAGTGGCGGATCGCCTCCCGCCGTGCCCGGGTCGTGTAGGGGGCCCGGTAGGCGGCGCGGACCTCCGGCGGCGGCGCCGGGTCGGCGAGCGCCAGCGCCGCGTCGAGGAAGGCGGTGGTCCGGTCGGTGAGCAGCCCGTGCGCGGCCGGGGCCAGGGCCAGGCTCAGCGCCGCGGGGATCCGCTCCCCGCCGTCGTGGTGGACGGCCGTGTTCGTCATGACCGTGCCGCGGTGGACCCCGAGGTGCTCCAGCGCCCACCCCGCGGAGATGAGCCCGCCCCAGTCGTGGGCGAGGGTCACCACGGGACCGGTGGAGGTGTCCAGGCCGAGCTCCGCGGTGAGGTCGCCGAGGTCCGTGACCCGGTCGTCGAGGCGGCGGAAGAGCCCGGTGCGCTCCGAG
This sequence comes from Kocuria rhizosphaerae, assembly GCF_044462265.1. Classification (NCBI taxonomy): domain Bacteria; kingdom Bacillati; phylum Actinomycetota; class Actinomycetes; order Micrococcales; family Micrococcaceae; genus Kocuria; species Kocuria rhizosphaerae. The sequence continues at coordinate 18,714 of NZ_JBISWL010000089.1, read as the reverse complement.
AAGCCCATGTCGAGCTGGTCCACGGCCACGACGCGCCACGGGTTGTCGGGGTCGAGTCCGGCGGCGAGGACGGAGCGCCACAGGTAGGACCACGTGGGGTTACCGTGCACCGCCAACACGGTCCCGCGCGGGGTCAGGCCGGCGGCCTCGAGGGAGGCCAGGTTGTCCAGCAGGTGCCACCGGCGCGGCCGGCCCCGGACGGGCTCCACCCCGGCGGTCGAGGGCACGGCGAGCGTGCGCGACCATGCGGGGTCGACCCCGGGCAGGGGGACCGGCGTCAGGTGCCGCAGCGCCGCGCCCGGCCCTGCGTGCCGCTCGGTCGTGGACGGTCGGGTGCGTGCCATGGGCGTGGGGCTCCTCGGGGTGCGGTCGTGCGGGGCGTCTCGGGCGCGGCGCGGATCAGCGGATCACGCGGATCACCAGTCGATCTCCATGTACGTCGAGTTCAGCCCCGAGCCGACGCCGAGCAGCAGGACGCGCTGGCCCGCCTCGAGCCGCTCCGCCTCCAGGGCCAGGGTCATGGGCAGCGCCGCCGCAGCGACGTTGCCCCAGAACGGGAAGGTGACGGGGAACCGCCCGGCGTCGATCCCGACGTCCTCCAGCATCTTGTTGGTGTGCGACGTCGAGACCTGGTGGGCGATGTAGCGGTCCATGTCGGTCCAGTCCCAGCCCTCCTCGTGGGCGTCGTGCCAGGCGTCCACGAGCAGTCCCACCCCGTGCTTGAGCAGCCCGGTGGCGTCGGTGTACATGCCGTCGAAGCCCCCGATGCACAGCCCGTGGTGCTGGGTGGCGGAGCGGGCCACGGACCCCACGACCCGGTGGCCCTCCGGGTGCCGGTCGGCGGGCCCGACCACGGCCGCGGCGGCGCCGGCGCCCAGGGTCAGGGTCGCGAACTCGCGGACCACCTGCTCGCGCGTGACGTCCGGGGCCTGGAGGCGGTCGTAGGTCTCCCGGTGCCACGGGCTCGGGTCCTCCCCGGCGATGACGACGGCGTAGTCGACCGCGCCCGAGTCGATCATCGAGGAGGCGATCGTGAGGCCGTTGACGAAACCCAGGCACGCGTTGGTCACGTCGAAGTTCAGGGCGGAGGGGGACAGTCCCAGCCGGTGGTGGGCGGCCACGGACACCGCGGGCTCGTAGCCGTCCCGCGTCACGGACGCGTTGATGAGCAGGCCCACCTGGTCCGGTCGCACCCCGGCCTGCGCCAGGGCGGCCTCGGCCGCCTCCACGGCGCCGTCGGTGAAGTGGCGCCCCGGGGCCCACTGGCGCCGCTCCTTGACGCCCGCGAGCCGCTCCAGCAGTCCCTTCGGCATCTTCAGCCGCGTGAAGGTGTCCTCGAGGATCTCGTCGGCGCGCGACGACGGGACCACCTCGTCGGCCTCGACCTTCGTGATGGCCAGGAGGGAGGCGTTGCGGTGGCGGATCGTGGAATTACCGGTCAAGGTCTCTGGCTTTCGTTAGGGCTCGCCCAGCGCCCGGCCGGCCCCGGAAGGGCGCGGCTGCGGGGCGGGCGGGACGTGGTGGTCCCCGCCAGTCTACCGGCCGGTCCCACGGCGGTCGCCGGGACCGGTCCGTTTCTCTGTAGGCTTATCGTTCGTCCCGGCCGCTGCCCGCCGGAGCCCGCGAGTACAGTGGTGCCGATCCCCGTCCCGCCCACCCCAGGAGACCGGCAGCCCGTGCACCTGAAGACCTTGACCGTGCGCGGGTTCAAGTCCTTCGCCTCGGCCACCACCTTCGAGTTCGAGCCCGGGGTCACCGCCGTGGTGGGCCCCAACGGCTCGGGCAAGTCCAACGTGGTGGACGCCCTCGCCTGGGTGATGGGGGAGCAGGGGGCGAAGTCGCTGCGCGGCGGGACGATGGAGGACGTCATCTTCGCGGGGACGTCCGGACGTGCGCCGCTGGGACGCGCCCACGTGGCCCTGACCATCGACAACACCGACGGCGCCCTGCCGATCGAGTACTCCGAGGTCACCATCGCCCGCACGCTCTTCCGCTCCGGCGGCTCCGAGTACGCGATCAACGGCCGGGCCTGCCGGCTGCTCGACATCCAGGAGCTGCTCTCCGACTCCGGCCTCGGCCGGGAGATGCACGTCGTCGTGGGCCAGGGACAGCTCGACCGCATCCTGCACGCGTCCCCCGAGGAGCGCCGCGGTTTCGTGGAGGAGGCCTCCGGCGTCCTCAAGCACCGCCGCCGCAAGGAGCGCACGGTGCGCAAGCTGGAATCCATGCAGGCCAACCTCGACCGGCTCGAGGACCTCACCGCCGAGATCCGCCGCCAGCTCACCCCGCTGGGCCGGCAGGCGAAGGTGGCCCGCCGCGCCCAGCGGATCCAGCACGACGTGCGCGACGCCCGGGCCCGGCTGCTCGCCGACGACCTCGTGCAGGCCCGCACGACGCTCGCGGTCGACGAGGACGCGCAGCGCCGGCTGCGGGCCGAGCGGACCGCGACCGAGCAGGCCCTCGACGCCGGCCGGGCCCGGCAGGCCGACGTCGAGGCCCGTGCCGCCCGGGCGACCCCGGCGCTCAACGCCGCCCGCGACACCTGGTACCGGCTCACCGCCGTCCAGGAGCGCTACCGTTCGCTCGCGTCCCTGGCCGCCGAGCGCCGCCGACTGCTCGGCACCGCCACGGAGCCCACCGGACACGGGCGCGATCCGGACCGGCTCGACGCCCAGGCCCGGCGCACCCGGGCGGAACAGGCACGGCTGCTCGAGCTCGTGGAGGACGCCACGGACGCCCTCGCCGAGGCCATCGAGGACCGCGAGGACGCCGAGGCCGCCGCGCGCGAGCAGGACGCCGCGGTCACCGGACTGCTCCGGGCCGCCGCGGACCGCCGCGAGGGCCTGGCCCGGCTCACGGGCGCGGTCACCGCCGCCCGGTCCCGGGTGGAGGCGGCCGAGAACGAGCTGTCCCGCGTGCACGCCACGCACGCGGCGGCCGGCGAGCGCCGGACCCGTGCCGCCGCGGAGGCGGACGGCCTGGCCGTGACCGCCCAGGACGCCGCCGGGGCCGCCGAACGGGCCCGGGTCGCGCACCGGGGCGCGGAGGCGGCCGCGGAGCGGAGCCGGGTCGCGGCGCAGGAGGCGGAGCGGGCGTCCCAGGAGCGGCTGCGCGCACACGACGCCCAGCGTGCCCGCGCCGAGACCCTGCGCGCGGCGCTGCGGCAGCCGGACGGCTCGGCCGCCGTCCGCGACCGCCACGCCGACGCCGTGCTGGGCGCCGTCGTGGAGCTCGTGGCGGTCGAGCACGGCTGGGAGCGGGCCGTCACCGCGGCTCTCGGCCCGGTGGCGGGAGCGCTCGCGGTGCGCTCCCACGGCGCGGCGCTGTCCGTGTTCGAGACGCTGCGCACCGACGGCGTGGGCCGGGTGCACCTCCTCGTCGCCGGGACGGACGCGCCCGGGGACGCGCCGGGGGACGCCCGGGGAGATTCCGTGCCGGAGGGGTCCGTGCCGGAGGAGGCGGCGCCGGCCGGTGCGAGGCCCGCAGCGTCCGTCCTGGGCGACGGCGCCGGGGACGAGGACTCCCGGCGAGCGTCGGCCGCGGTCCGGCGGCTGCTGGCCCGGACCGTTCTGACCGAGGACGCGGCCACGGCGGCCCGGATCGTGGCCGCCCGGCCGCGGCTGACCGCCGTGAGCCGGGACGGTGACGTGTTCACCGGCACCAGCGCCTGGGGCGGTGCGGCCGAGGCGGCCGGGGGTCTCGAGACCCGTGCCGCCGCCGAGGCGGCCGAGGCCGAGCTCGCCGACCTGGCCGCGGCCCTCGACCGGGCGCGGGCGGAGGCCCGGACGGCGGCCGCGGAGCGGGACGCCGACCGGCGGCGGGCCGACGGAACCGCCGCGGCCCTGCGCGAGGCCGAGCGCGCGGCCGACCGGGCGGCCTCGGAGCTCGCCGGTGTCCGTGCCGTCCTGGCCTCCGCCGAGGCGGAGACCGGGCGCTTCGACGACCAGCTCGCCGCGGCCCGCGAGCAGCTGTCCCGGGAGCAGCGGCGCCTGCGGGAGGCGGCCGAGCGGCTCCGGGCGGCCGAGGACCCGGGCGAGGAGGACGACGAGGAGGCGCACCTCGCGGCGGCGGCCCGCCGCGACGAGATGCACCGGGTGGCCACCTCGGCGCGAGCCGCCGAGACCGAGGCCCGGCTCGCCCTGCGCTCCCTCGAGGAGCAGGCCCGCGCCCTCGGCGACCGGGCGCAGTCCCAGGAGCGGGCCGCCGCGACGGAGCGCCGGGCACGGGAGGAGGCCGAGCGGCGGGCCGTGCGCCGCCGCGCCCAGGCCCGCAACGCGGAGGCCGTGCGGGCGGCGGCCCAGCAGCTGCTCGCCCGCGCCGAGGCCTCCACGGACCGTGCCGCCGAGGAGCGGGACCGGGCGGAGTCCGTGCGCGCCGGTCTCGACGCGGACCTGACGGACCTGCGCGAGGCCACCGACCGGCTCGCGTCCCGTCTCGCCGAGCTCACCGACTCGGTGCACCGCGACGAGCTCGCCCGCACCCAGCAGCGCGCCCGCGTGGAGGCCCTCGAGGCCCGCTCCCTGGAGGAGCTGGGCCTCACCCCGGACGCGCTCGTGGCGCACTACGGGCCGCACCTTCCCGTCCCCGGCCCCGGGACACCGGACGCGCGCACCGCCCCGGACGACGGGGACGCGCCCGACGGCGAGGACGCGGCGTCGGGCGGGCGGGCCGTGCCGGAGGCGGCCCCCTGGGCGGTCCCCGGCGGACAGGACCCGCTCTTCGGGGATCCCGAGGGCGTCCCGTACGTGCGCGCCGAGCAGGAGCGGCGGCTGCGCCGGGCCGAGAAGGAGCTCTCCGCCCTGGGCCGGGTCAACCCGCTGGCTCTCGAGGAGTTCGCCGCCCTCGAGGAGCGGCACCGCTTCCTCGCCGAGCAGCTCGAGGACCTCAAGCGCTCGCGCCAGGACCTGCGCAGCATCATCCGTGACGTCGACGAGCACGTGGAGCGGGTCTTCGCGCAGGCCTACGCCGACACCGCCCGGGAGTTCGAGCAGGTCTTCGCGACCCTCTTCCCCGGCGGCGAGGGCCGGCTGCGGCTCACCGACCCCACGGACATGCTGACCACCGGGATCGACGTCGAGGCGCGCCCCGCGGGCAAGAAGATCAAGCGGTTGCAGCTGCTCTCCGGCGGGGAGCGCTCCCTGACGGCGATCGCCCTGCTCGTGGCGATCTTCCGGGCGCGGCCCTCGCCGTTCTACGTCATGGACGAGGTGGAGGCGGCCCTCGACGACCGCAACCTCGGCCGCCTGCTGGGCATCTTCCGGCAGCTGCAGGAGACGTCGCAGCTGATCATCGTCACGCACCAGAAGCGCACGATGGAGATCGCCGACGCCCTCTACGGCGTGGCCATGCGCGGCGACGGGGTGACGACCGTCGTGGGGCAGCGGCTCGCCGAGCTGCGCTGAGCCTGCATCCGCCGACGCGGATATCCGGGTGAGCCGATCGGCATGGAGTCGGCGTTCTCTGGTTTCGGGCGTGGTCGGCCACACGCGCCGGGACGTTGACGAGCTGGGCGCGGATCGTGGCGGTGCGGGCCCGTCCGTGCCGGTTCGAGGCGATCACCTCGGCCGCGCACACCAGCCGGGCGGCGTTGGCGGTGCACACCGCGTGATGACGATTGCCGGCCGGCAGCCCGGCCCGCCCGGCGGGGGCCGTGGCGGGGTTCGGGCGCCTGGCCCGGCGCACGATCAGCCGTGCGGTGACGTGCTCGGCCTTCCGGTGGGAGGTGATCGCGGTGTAGGGAATCTCGGCGACCTCCGCATCGGAGATCCACCGGCCCTCGTCCTCGTCGAAGACCGCCTGCGGGTACTCGATGCCCACCCGCTCCTGCTCCGGGATCCGGCTGATCGCCGCGGTCACGGCCGGATCCATCCGCGCGGTGATCGAGTACCGTGCCCCGCCCGCTCGTGCTGCCGCGACCACGTCCCGGTTGCGGTACGCCGGGTCGGACCGTGATCGTGGCGGTGGACAGGGTCGCCGGCTGCGCGTTCGGTCCCCGCACGCCCGCTGTAGCCGTATCCGGCGCCCCGCTCGGCGTAGCCGTGGGTCTCACGGATGGTCTCGTCCAGGTCGAGGTGGGCGACCTCCTCGGCCCCGGCGAGCATCCCCGCCACCAGGGCCGGGACCTTCGCGGGCGCGTCCGCCCCGGCCGGACCCGGCACCGTGAGGCGGTCGGAGACGAGATCGTGCGGCCCGGCCTCCTCGGCCGGGTCCGGCACCGGGAGCGGTCCGGCGGTGGACACGAGGTCGGGATCATCGAGATCAGCGGAAAGCGTGTGAGAGAGACCCGTACTGCCGGGGGCCCTTCTGCCGGGTGACGCGGATGCTTCGAGAACTCCCATCGTCCCGAGCAGGAAAAGCATCCGTCCGTCAGGGCTCACCCACCGCACCTCTCGACATCGGCGCATCCAGGCCCAGGCTGACGTGCCATCGGTCCAGCAGGGCGCCCCGTACCCCTCCAGCAGCCGACGGCCCGAGGGCGGGAGCCGTCCTACGGGTGGCGGAAGCGCCGTGCACCTCGGCCGGACGTCGCGGGGGAGACGGTCATGGCGGTGTAGTCGGGGATGCGCGGAAGCCCGGCGGTCGCACTGGAGGCGTGGCTCCCGACGACGACGGTGTGGGCGGTGGAAGCGACGGCCGCCCTGATCCCGGCCTCGGCGTCCTCGAAGGCGAGGCAGTGGTGAGGGTCGACACCCAGCAGGGTGGCGGCACGACGATAGCCCTCGGGCGAGGGCTTGCCCTCCACGACATCCTCGGCGGCGACGAGCGGACCGGACACCGGCAGACCGGCGGCACGCAGACGCCGGCGGGCCATGTCCCGCGGGGACGAGGTGACCACAGCTACAGGCATGCCCGTCAATTGCTCGAGGAAGGAGGCCGCCCCGGGGACCTCCACGATGCCGTCGGTGCAGGTCAGTGCCCGGGCCTGGAGGTCGGCGGCCACCGAGCGAGCGTCCCGCCCGTCGGGCAGGAAGTGGCGCACGGAGTCGAGTGTCTGCCGGCCGTGGGTGTAGCCCAGCACCTCGTCCGCGTCCAGTCCGTACCGGTGGGCGAAGTCGGCCCAGATCGCCTCGTCCACGGCGATGGAGTCCACCAGGGTGCCGTCCATGTCGAACAGCACCGCGTCGGCCTCCATCGCCAGGATCGGCGTTCCGGTCCGGGATCGTCCCGGCGGTGTGGGATTCATGCCTGCACCAGGCGCATGGACAGTTGGTAGCGGTCCGAACGGTAGGTCGAGACGGAGTACTCGATCGGGACGTCCTGGTTCTCCTCGCCGGAGAAGGAGCGGCGGTGGAACACCAGGACCGGGGATCCCGGAGGCACTTCCAGCAGCTCGGCGATGTCCTCGGTCACCGCGCCGGCCTCCACGGTCTGCTCCACCTGCCGCACCGGGTGTCCAGCGGCGGCGAGGATGGCATAGAGGGAGCCGGTGAGCTCCTGGGAGAGCAGGTCCGGCACGAGGTCCGGGGCGACCCACGACTCGTCCACGCTCACCGGGGCATCGTTGGCCAAGCGCAACCGGCGCAGCAGGTGGGCCGGCTCGCCGGCGCCCAGACCCAGGTGCTGGGCCGCCGGCCCCGGGGGCACCGCCGAGACAGCGGTGACCACCCGGGTGCTCGGGATGAAGCCGGCGGCGCGCATGTCCTCGTTGAAGGACGCCAGGTGCAGGTCGGAGCGCACCCGCCCGTGGGAGACGAAGGTGCCCTTGCCCTTGACGCGCACCAGCACGCCCTCACGCACCAAGTCGGAGATCGCCCGGCGCACGGTGATGCGCGAAACACCGAACTGCTCCTCCAGCTGGCGCTCCCCGGGCAGGGCGTCCCCGGGCCCCAGCCGCCCCTGGGCCAGGGTCTGCAGCTGCAGTCGCACCCATTCGTGCTTCAGCCCTCCGCGCGTCTCCATGGGTCACTATTCTGGCAGGTCGAACAACGGGGCGCCTGCGGCCACCTGCGAACCAACATCCGAGGGGGTGACCGCGTCGGGGGCGGTGTCCAGCACGACCACGGGACTGCACGCGCTCAGCCCCTTGGCCCGCACCAGGGCGACGTCGACCTCGACCATCGGGTCCCCGGCCCGGACCTGGTCGCCCTTGGCGGCGTGGACCGTGAAGCCCTCCCCCTTCAGGTTGACGGTGTCGATGCCCACGTGCACCAGCACCGCGGCCCCGGAGGGGTGCTGGACGATGTAGGCATGGGGCATCACCTTGATCACCCGCCCTTCCAGCGGGGCGATGGCCGTGAGCCGGCCCGCGTCCCGGTCAGGCTCCACGGCCGCCCCGCCGCCCACCAGTCCCTGGGAGAAGACCGGATCCGGCACCCGGCTCAGCTCGACGCACCGACCGGGCAGCGGCGAGAGCACCGCCACGGACTCGTGCCCGCTCCTCACATCAGGTCCTGGATGTCTTCGGCCAGGCTCTCCGCCTCGGGCCCGACGACCACCTGCACGACCGTGCCGGCGGCCATCACGCCGTGGGCGCCGGCGGCCTTCAGCGCCTCCTGGTCGACCAATGAAGCATCGGCCACCTCCGTGCGCAGCCGGGTGATGCAGCCTTCGACTTCTTCCACGTTGTCCGCCCCGCCGAGTGCGGCCAGGATCTTCTCTGCCTTGGACATCTCCAACTCCTCACATGTTCGTTGCCGTCACGGTGATCTGTTCGCCCGCTTCCTCGCTCCGACACCGGGCCGGTTGACAAGTGCGTCTGCGACACCTCACAGTGATTGTCATCACTGGTTATAACCAGTTGGCACGACTGTACTGACTTCCCCCGGCTCCGCACAAGAACCACCGACTTCGAAACGAGGCACCTCATGTCCACGGAGAACACACCACCCCCGGAGGCAAGCGGCGCAACGACCGCCCCGCCGGCGGGCAAGACGAAAAGCAGCGGCAAGTCCCTGCAGAACCTGCAGCGCTTCGGGCGCAGCCTCATGCTGCCCATCGCCGCCCTGCCGGCCGCGGCCCTGTTGCTGCGCCTGGGGCAGGACGACCTGCTGGGCAGGTTCGAGGCGCTGACCACGGTCGCCCACGTCATCGGCGCCGCCGGCGGGGCCCTGTTCGAGAACCTGCCACTGCTGTTCGCGGTGGGCATCTCCTTCGGCTTCGCCCGCAAGGGGGACGGCTCCACGGCCTTGGCCGCGGTGGTCGGCTACCTGGTGCTGACCAATGTCTTCACCGCGATGGCGCCACTGGTGCTGGGGGCCGCGCCGGAGGGCGGGGAGGAGCCGGTGATCAACTACGGGGTGCTGGCCGGCATCGTGATGGGCTTGACGGCCGCGCTGCTGTGGCAGCGCTTCCACCGCACGAAGCTGCCGGACTGGTTGGGCTTCTTCGCCGGGCGCCGGCTGGTACCCATCCTCACCGCCGTGGCCGCCATCGTCATCGGCGTGGTCATGGCCCTGATCTATCCGTTCTTCGACCGGGGACTGACCTCTGTGGGAGAGGCGGTCTCGGAGAACGCGGTGGTGGGCAGCGGGGTCTACGGCTTCCTGAACCGGATGCTCATCCCGATGGGCCTGCACCACATCCTCAACTCCATCGTGTGGTTCATCATCGGCGACTACGAGGGCGCGAGCGGCGATCTCAACCGGTTCTTCGCCGGTGACCCCACCGCCGGCGTGTTCATGACCGGCTTCTTCCCCGTCATGATGTTCGCCCTCCCCGCGGCGGCGCTGGCCATCTGGCACGAGGCCAAGCCGTCCCAGAAGAAGCTCGTGGGCGGGATCATGCTTTCCACCGGGCTCACGGCCTTCCTCACCGGGATCACCGAGCCCCTGGAGTTCTCCTTCATGTTCGTGGCCTGGCCGCTGTATGTGATCCATGCCCTGCTCACGGGCACCTCCATGATGGTCGTCAACGCCCTCGACATCCACCACGGGTTCGGGTTCTCCGCCGGGGCCATCGACTACATGCTCAACTTCGGCATCGCGGAGAAGCCCCTGCTGCTGATCCCGATCGGATTGGGCTACGCCCTGATCTACTACGTGCTGTTCCGCTTCGTGATCCGTCGCTGGAACCTGCGCACCCCGGGCCGGGAGGAAGAAACCGATGACGCCCCGTCGATGGTGAAGCCCGATGCCGGCTGAACCTCGCGTCCACCCCACCGGCGAGGGCTGGGCCGTCCGCGGCCGGGTCCTCACCGGTCGGCCCGGGGAGCCGGTGATCGAGGACGGGATCGTGGGAGTGGCCGAGGGGCACGTCCAGTGGTGCGGCCCCGCCGCCGCCGCGCCGGACGACGTCACGAAGCTGGCCCGCCCGGTGCCGGTGATCCTGCCCGGGCTGGTGGACGTGCACTGCCACGGCGCCGTCGGACACACCTTCTCCGCCGACGCCGACGGGGCCCGTCGGGCAGCAGGTCACCACGCGGCCCAGGGCACCACCTCCGTGATCGCCTCCTTGGTGTCAGCCCCCTCGGAGGTGCTGCTGGAGCAGATCACCGTCCTGCGGGACCTGGTGCACGAAGGGACTCTGGCCGGTCTGCACCTGGAGGGGCCGTTCTTGAGCGGAGCCATGTGCGGGGCCCAGGACCCGGCCGCCATCATCGACGGCGACCCGAACCTGCTGCACCAGTGGCTGGAGGCCGGGCGGGGAACGGTGCGATCGATCACCCTGGCCCCGGAGACTCCACACTTCCCCGAACTCGTGGCACTGTGCCGCGCCCACCGTGTCGTCCCGTCCCTGGGGCACACCCTTGCCACCGCGACCCAGACCCGGCAGGCCCTCGCCGAGGCCTCCATCATCGGTGAGGGGCCGTGGGCGGCCACGCACCTGTTCAACCGGATGCTGCCGGTGGACCACCGTCGGCCCGGCCCGATCCCGGTGCTGCTGGAGGCGGCCCGGAACGACCCGGGAGGAATGGTGCTGGAGCTGATCGCCGACGGGGTCCACCTCGATCCGGAGATCGTCCGCATGGTCTTCGCCCTGGTCGGGCCGGCCTCCATCGCACTGATCACTGACGCCATGGCCGCCGCCGGGATGACCGACGGCCGCTACACCCTGGGCCGCCTGCAGGTCGTCGTCGCCGACGGCACCGCCCGCCTCGCTCCGACCGGCTCCGGCGACACCGCCGGGGCGATCGCCGGGAGCACCAGCCGGTTGCTGGAGAACGTGCGCCGCTGTGTCGAGTGGGGCGTTCCGCTCCCCGATGCCGTGGCGGCGGCCACTCGGACCCCCGCCCAGCTGATGGGCCTGACCCACCTGGGCGTCCTGGCCCCCGGGCGCCGCGCCGATCTGGTGAGCACCACCGAGGACCTGGAGGTGCTGGCGGTCCACCGTGCCGGTGCCGCCGTGACAACAGAGTAAGGACTGAGAATGCAGATCATCTTGTGCGACACCGCGGCCGAGGTCGGAGTCCGGGCCGCCGACATCATCGAAGCCCGGGTCCGTCAGGGACCGGCCGTGCTCGGCCTGGCCACCGGGGGCTCCCCGGAGTCGACCTACCAGGAGCTCATCCGCCGCCACCGTGAGCAGGGCCTGAGCTTCGCCGACGTCACGGCCTTCACCCTGGACGAGTACGCCGGGCTGGCCGCCGACCACGAGCAGTCCTACTGTTCGACCATCCGCCGCGAACTCGTCGATCACGTCGATCTGCCCCTGGACCAGCTGCACACTCCGCGGGGTGATGCCGCGGACCTCGTGGCCGAGGCGGATCGATTCGATGCGTCGATCGCGGCCGCCGGCGGGGTGGACGTACAGATTCTGGGCATCGGAGCCAACGGGCACATCGGCTTCAACGAACCCACCTCATCGCTGAGTTCCCGCACCCGGGTGAAGACCCTGGCCGGGAAGACCCGTGCGGACAACGCCGGCTACTTCGCCGAGGGGCAGGTGCCCCGGCTGTGCCTGACCCAGGGTCTGGGCAACATCGGGGAGGCGCGGCGCGCGGTCCTGGTGGCCCTGGGGAAGAACAAGGCCGCCGCCGTACGGTCGATGGTCGAGGGCCCGGTCAGCGCGTGGTGCCCGGCTTCGGTGCTGCAGCTGCACCGTCGGGCGGTGGTCGTCCTCGATCCCGGAGCCGCCTCCGAACTGGCGCTGCTCGACTACTACCGGGAAGCCCAAGACCTCAATGACCAGCTCGCATGAACCCCGGCGCCCTCCATCGTGCACCGGACGGGCGGGCGTGGCGGAGAGCCGTGTGGGCCACCCGTGCAGGTCACCACATCAACGAGGACGCCGTGGCGGTGACCGACCACGCCTTGGTCGTCATCGACGGCGCCACCGGGCTGCTCAGTGCCCACGTCACCGGGTGGCCCAGCGACGCGCAATGGTTCTCTCACCGTCTGACCGCGCTGCTGGCCGAGAGGCTCGAGGATCCGAGCACCTCCGTCCCGGACATCCTCCGACGTTGCCTGCACGCTCTCCGCACGGAGTTCACGAAGATGTCCCCCTCCCCGGCCACGGCGCCGGAGGCCGAACCCTCGGCCTCGGTGATCATCGCCCGCGTCAATGGACCGGTCCTGGAGGTCTTCTCCCTCGGCGACTGCCAGGCCGTGGTCGAACACCACGACGGGAGCGTGAGCGTGTGCCATGACCGCACCGTGGAGGAGCTGGACAGCGCGGTGGTCGAGACCATGTGCGCCTGGGCCCGGGAGCACCGGGCCACGAACAAGGACGCCCGCGCACAGGTCACCGGTCACCTGCTCAGCAACCGACGACTGAAGAACACCGACGGCGGCTACTGGATCGCGGACCTCAGCGCCGCCGGCGTTCATCACGGCCGTCTGGAGACCTTCGACGCCGAGGCGGTGTCCGACCTCGCGCTGATGACCGACGGCTTCACCGCGACCCGGTCCCTGGTGCACCTCTTCGACACCCCGGCCCAACTGATCCGCGCCTTGCGCACGACCTCCCCCGAGCGCATCATCGATGTCCTCTCCGCCCTCCTGGACGCCGATCCCGACTATGCGACCTATCCCCGCCTGAAGCACATGGATGACAGCACCGTCATTCACGCGACCTTGCGGTCCGGATCGTAGGCGACCGGAACTGCGCACCCGGCGCATCAGATCCGGGCGGGCCGGGCGGGGTGCTCGTGCGGAGACCGAGCGGGGCCGGCGCCGGGGAGCGCGAGGGCGGTGGTGGGGAACCCGATGGTCCCGCCACGGGCGTCCCCGTGCTCGACGGGGCCTTCGACGACCGTCATGTCGTGGTGCTTCTCCTGGTGAGCCGTGGTGGACGGTCGGTGAGGTGCGGGCCGGTCCCCGGGACCGAACCGCACCGGGTGCGGACACCTTGCCGGACGGCATGCAGCGACCGACCGGGTCCGCTGCGGGGTTGCGATGGACCTCCTGGAAGGAGACCACACCGAGGCGGGAGACGACGGCGGCGATGCACGCCCCGGCGTGCCAGTCCCGCTGGGGCGAGTCTGCCGGCCCGCCGGCCCACTCCGGCTTCCGGTTCTCGAGCGCCCGGACATTCCAGGCGGCGGGAAGGTGGCGTCGGGCCGCCGCCCGCGAAGCGCGATGGGCGCCACGACCGGGACGGGACGGAACCTGATGCGCCCAGCTCCGAGCGATCTCCCCGTGCCGGTCACCCCCGGTGCTCGTGGTCTTTCCAGGAGGTGGGCGAACTTCCGGCGGGGCAGGACGCTCCGGCCGTGTCCGCGGGGTTCCGGGTTCGCCGGCCCCTGCCGGCGCTCAGCGGCAGCAGTCGAGGCCCCGCCGGCCACGCCACCGGGGCCGGCGGCTGCAACGATGCCGCAGTCGGTCCTGTCGCTTCGTCCCAGGTCGGCGAGCGCGCAACGCAGAGCTTCCCCGGGGAGCGGAGGTCACCCGTGCTGGTTCCGCGAAACGTCTCCCACGACAGGCCTGTGGTCGAGACGTCGCACTCCACCGTGGGCAACGCTTTCGGGAACGAGCCCACGGCACCCGTGACGTCCCTGCTCGTGATCGGTGTGGTGCCTGTCGTCCTGGCCGTGGTCCTCGGGGGCAGGTCGACGGAAGGTGGCACACGGTCGTGGTGAGCGCAGGGTGCAGCCTCCTCACCATCGGCGTCGTCGGGCTGGTCCCCGAGAACGGTCTGGCCCGCCTCCGGGAGATCCGCAACCACTACGGTCCGTCCACCACGGACCTCCGGCGCGGTTTCGACACCTTGTGCCGCCGGCTCCGGAACCTCGCGGACATCGACGGCCTCGTCCTGGGGAACCTCGACGTCGGAGCCTACGACGGACTGCCCGGGGCGCCGATGTGCCTCGTCGTCCGGCAGGCCGAGCAAGACGGAGCGATCGTCCCCGAAGTGGTCCGGTCGTTCAGCAGCTACTGCCTGCTCGATGCCGGTCGCGACATGTCGTACCTGGCACGGGGAACTACACCTAGGCCGGCCGCGGAGCGGAGTGCGGCCCCGGCCGTTCCATCGTGTCCCGTACGGGCAGCCACGCCAGTGCGGCCACGAGCATCAGGGCGCCGGAGACGCCGAAGGCCCAGCCGAAGCCCGCGGCCTCGGCCAGCGCGCCCGCCACGAGGGGGCCGAGGATCTGGCCGCCGTCCGCGCTCATCTGGTAGCGCGCCAGGACGGGCCCGCCGGAGCGGTCCGGGCCGATCACGTCCGCCACGGTCGCCTGCTGGCCCGGGTTCAGCGTGCCGGAGCCCATGCCCGCGACCAGGGACAGCGCCAGGAACCACACCACGTCCTGGGAGAGGCCCAGCGCCCCCGTGGCCAGGCCGTTGACCACGAGCCCCGTGAGCACCAGCGGACGGCGTCCGAACCGGTCGCTGAGCCGGCCCGTGACCGTCAGGGCCAGGGCGTTGCCCGCCGCGAAGACCGCCAGCGCGAGCCCCGCGACACCGGGGCCGGCCCCCAGGACCGCGAGCGCGAGGAGGGGCACGAGGGCCACGCGGATCCCGTAGGACGTCCAGCCGTTCGCGAAGTTCGAGGCCACGGCCGCGCGGTAGGCGCCCACCGACCAGGCCTCGGCCACGGTCATCACGGGCCGGACCCCCCGGTCCCCGCCGGCCGAGAGGTCCTCGTCCCGCAGCCGGAAGTGCACCACGGCCACGGCCACGAGCAGGGCGGCGGCGTAGATGAGGAACGGCGCCTGGAGCCCGAAACCGGCCAGCAGCCCGCCCACCACGGGGCCGAGGACCCCGCCGACGAGGAACGCCGAGGAGTAGTACCCGGAGACCCGCCCGCGCATCCGCGGCGGCGCCAGCCGCACGATCAGCCCCATCGCCGAGATCGTGAACATCACGGAGCCGATCCCGCCCAGACCCCGGAAGACCAGCAGCTGCCAGTAGCTCTGGGCGAAGGCCGTGGCGGCGGAGGACAGGGCCACGACGAGCACGCCGACCACGTAGGTGGGGCGCTCGCCGATCCGGTTCAGGACCCGGCCCCCGGCCGGGGCGAAGAGCAGCCGGGCCAGGGCGAAGGCGCTGACCACGGCGGAGGCGGCCCCCACGCCCACGCCGAACGTCGTGGCGAACTGGGGGAGCACCGGGGCCACGATCCCGTAGCCGATCGCGATGACGAACGCCGCGGCGATGAGCACCGTGATCTGCTGCGGGA
Organism: Kocuria rhizosphaerae; assembly: GCF_044462265.1. Lineage (NCBI taxonomy): Bacteria > Bacillati > Actinomycetota > Actinomycetes > Micrococcales > Micrococcaceae > Kocuria > Kocuria rhizosphaerae. Next base: position 3,222 of record NZ_JBISWL010000089.1, on the reverse strand, counting down.
CGCGCTCACGGTCGGGGACGGGGGCTGTGGGCTGGACGGGCACCCGACGAGTCTAGGGCCCGCACCGGGCACCGGTGCCGCCAGGGCCCGCGGGGGCTCTCGTGTGAGAAGCTGGGGCACGTGGATTCGATACCCGTTCTCGTGTACGTGCTCATCGCCGTCGCGGTCCTCGGGCTGCTCGGCCTGGTCCTGCTGCGCGGGCCGAAGGCGCCCCGCGGCGGCTACTCCTCGACCCGGGACGCCGACGACCTCGAGGGTGCTCCCGCCGAGGCCCCCGGGGACCTGAGCCCGGGGACCGCCCCCGCACCGCCGGAGGAGACCCGTCCCGCCCTCGACCGCCCCGAGTCGGCGTCCTCACGGATGGCGCGGCTCCGCGGACGGCTGGCGCGCTCCGGCAACGTCCTGGGCAAGGGGCTGCTGGCGCTGCTCTCCCGCGACCGCATCGACCAGGACGTGTGGGACGAGATCGAGGAGACGCTGCTGCTCGCCGACCTCGGCACCGAGGCGACCACCGAGCTCGTCGAGGCCCTCCAGCGCCGGGTCAAGGTCGAGGGCACCAGCGACCCCGTCCACGTGAAGGCGATGCTCCGGGAGGAGCTCGTCGCCCTCGTCGACCCCGGCATGGACCGCTCCCTCGCGGTGGAGCGCAAGGGGCCCGTACCCGCGGTCGTGCTCGTCGTGGGCGTCAACGGCGTGGGCAAGACGACCACCGTGGGCAAGCTCGCCCGGGTGCTCGTGGCGGAGGACAAGGACGTCGTGCTCGGCGCCGCGGACACGTTCCGGGCCGCCGCCGCCGACCAGCTCGCCACCTGGGGGGCCCGGGTCGGCGTGCCGACCGTGCGCTCCGACGTCGAGGGCGCGGACCCGGCGTCCGTGGCCCACGACGCCGTGCTCGCGGGCATCGAGCACGAGGCCGACGTCGTGATGATCGACACGGCCGGACGGCTGCAGAACAAGGCCGGGCTGATGGACCAGCTGGGCAAGATCAAGCGGGTGGTGGAGAAGGCCGCGGAGGTCGACGAGGTGCTGCTGGTCATCGACGCGACCACCGGTCAGAACGGCATGACGCAGGCCCGGGTCTTCTCCCAGGCCGTCGACGTCACCGGCATCGTCCTCACGAAGCTGGACGGCACCGCCAAGGGCGGAATCGTCGTGGCGATCCAGAAGAGCCTCGGGGTGCCGGTGAAGCTGATCGGTCTCGGCGAGGGGCCCGACGACCTGGCCCCCTTCGAGCCCGCCGCCTTCGTGGACGCCCTCCTGGACTGAGCCGTCCCCCGGAGTGCGGTGGTCCGTCCCCCGGACGGCGGGCAGGCACGCGGCAGTTCACGAGCCCGTAACAGTGGGGGCCCGGGCGAAACATCCTCGCAACCGGGCGCGGCGGCGGACGAAACATCTCTCTCGGAGACTCGAAGGGAACGGTGAGCACCGGACGGCCCCACGGGGAACGGGCCAGTGGCACCGGTGACCGACCTGATCCCGAGAGAGAGGTGCACATCGTGGAAATCACCGCTGGACACGTGTGGACGATCGTCGCGGCCGCCCTGGTCTTCTTCATGACCCCCGGCCTGGCCCTGTTCTACGGAGGAATGACCCGCGCCAAGGGCGTCCTCAACATGATGATGATGAGCTTCATCTCCATCGCGATGGTCTCCATCGTGTGGGTGCTGTGGGGCTTCTCGATGAGCGGCGGGGACCCGCTCCTGGGCGGGATCACGGGCAGCCCCGTCCCGTCGTTCGCGCTGGGCGACATCATGGGCACCGAGGATCTGCTCGGCGCCGCCTTCGGCGGGACCTTCGCCATCATCACGGTCGCCCTGATCTCCGGGGCGATCGCGGACCGGGCCAAGTTCGGCGCCTGGGTCCTGTTCGTGCCCGTCTGGGCGACCCTCGTCTACGCCCCGCTGGCCTACATGGTCTGGGGCGGGGGCCTGCTGACCGAGGACGGCGCCATCGGCGCCGCGCTCGGCGAGGCCATCGACTTCGCCGGCGGGCTCGTCGTGCACATCAACGCCGGCGTCGCCGCGCTGGTCCTGATCACGATCATCGGCGCCCGCCAGGGCTTCGGCAAGGACCCGAGCCAGCGTCCGCACAACCTCCCGCTGGTGATGCTCGGCGCCGCCATCCTGTGGTTCGGCTGGTTCGCCTTCAACGCCGGCGCCGCCGGCACCGCCGAGCAGGCCGGGCTCATCTGGATCAACACCCTCGTGGCCCCGTCCGCCGCGATGCTCGGCTGGCTGCTCACCGAGCGGATCCGCGACCAGCACGCGACGTCCCTGGGCGCCGCCTCCGGCGCCGTCGCCGGGCTCGTGGCCATCACCCCGGCCTGCGCCAACGTCTCCCCCGTCTGGGCGATCGGGATCGGCTTCGTGGCCGGCATCTGCTCGGCCCTGGCCGTGGGCCTGAAGTACCGCACCGGCATGGACGACTCGCTGGACGTCATCGGCGTCCACCTGGTCTCCGGGATCGTCGGGACGGTCGCGCTGGGCTTCGTGGCCCTGCCCTCGGAGGGCACGGCGGGACTGTTCTACGGCGGCGGCTTCGCTCTGCTCCTGACCCAGGTGGTCGCGGTGCTCGTCTCCGTGGTCTACTGCGCGGTCCTGACTTTCGTCATCGCCTTCGTGATCGACAAGACGGTCGGCTTCCGGATCCCGGTCCGCGACGAGATCGACGGCATCGACATCACCCAGCACGCGGAGACCGGCTACGCGCTGGCCGGGGATGCGACGGGCTCCTTCACCCCGGGCCGGCACACGGCGGAGGGCGAGGGCGCGTCCTTCGAGCCCGGCCGCTCCGAGCCCGTGGCGCACTGACCCGTGCGCCGACCGCCAAGCCAGAGATTCCCTACGAAAGGCAGGCCCGCCATGAAACTCGTGACCGCGATCGTGCGCCCGGAGAAGTTCAAGGACATCAAGTCCGCCCTCGAGTCCTACGGCGTGCAGGGCATGACCGTCCAGAACGTGCACGGCTACGGTCAGCAGCGGGGCCACACGGAGGTCTACCGGGGTGCAGAGTACACGGTGGACCTGCTCGAGAAGGTCCGCGTCGAGATCCTCGTGGACGACGACCAGGCCACGGACATCGTCGACGTCATCGTCTCCTCCGCCAACACCGGCCGAGCCGGTGACGGCAAGGTGTGGGTGACCGACGTCCACCAGGCCGTGCGGGTGCGCACCGGGGAGCGCGACGAGACGGCGCTCTGACCGAGCCCGCACCGGCGGCCGG